>NZ_CEXZHP010000047.1:5427-9718 GCF_982775275.1 Nitrosophilus sp. | reverse complement strand
AATATCTCAATAACTTAAAAACCCTAAACAAAACAAAAATTCTTAATATTCTAAGCTCTCTATAGCTTGGGAGAATTGCCAATAGATCTATTATGGCAAGAGGAGATGTTATGTATTCTAACTTCTTTTTAAAAATCTCTTTCAAAACGGCTTTAGTATCAAACTCTTTTTCCAAAAAAACCGAGTTTTCAAACTCTTCTATTATAATTTTTCTAATATCGTTATATACCCACATTCTCAAAAGATATTCTATTATAAAAACTCCCGTTACAAAATATACGTCATAATAATAAAGCCATTTGCTAATGGGGTTTTTTACCTCTTCGATTATTATAACTACGCTTGATAAAATTAAAAAAATCATAAAATAATCAAAATATCTTTTTAATCTATATTCATCGTTTTCAAGTAGATTTTTAAAAAAAAGTTTTACTCTTTTATATTTTTCAGAGCCTTCCAGAAGGAAGGCTATATCAATTAAAATTTGGGAGAGTTTCACTGAAGTCTTTCTTTTAAAATTTTGTTTACCACTTTTGGATCGGCTTTGCCTTTACTGGCTTTCATAACCTGTCCAACAAAAAAGCCAAAAAGTTTCTCTTTTCCGCTTTTATATTGGGCAACTTTATCTTCATTTTGTGAAAGTATCTCATCAATTATCGCAGCTATTGCACTCTCATCGCTAATCTGTTTCAATCCAAGCCTATCTATGGCTTCGTCAACATCTAAATTTTCTTTCATCAAAAGATCAAGCACATCCTTTGCAGCCTTATTGCTAATAGTTTTATCTTCGATTCTTTTTACTAACTTAGCCAGTTTTTTTGCATCTACAGGAGAGTTTTCTATATTTAACCCCTCTTTGTTTAATCTTGCGGATAACTCAACAGTTAGCCAATTTACGGCATTTTTTGCGCTAATATTTTCTTCCATCATCTTTTCAAAATACTCAGCCGTCTCTTTAGAATTGGCTATCAACGCCGCGTCATACGCCCTTATACCATATTCTTTTATAAATCTCTCCTCTTTTTCGTCAGGGAGTTCTGGGATATTTTTTGTCTCTTCAAAAAAAGTTTGAGGAATAACAAGAGGTAAGAGATCTGGATCTGGAAAATATCTATAATCGGCACTCTCTTCTTTGCCTCTCATACTTTTAGTAATACCCTTTTGGGTATCAAAAAGTCTTGTTTCTTGAACAACTTCTTGCTCATATACCCCATCTTCCCACGCTTCTATATGTCTTTGCACTTCATAATCGATTGCTTTTTGTATAAATCTAAATGAGTTTAGATTTTTTATCTCAACTCTTGTATATAATTTTTCATCCCCTTTTGGTCTTATAGAGACGTTTGCGTCACATCTAAAAGAGCCCTCTTGCATATTCGCATCACTAATATCAAGATATCTAACGATTGCGTGAAGTTTTTTCAAATAAGCCACCGCCTCATCACTACTTCTAATATCAGGGTCGCTTACAATTTCAAGAAGCGGAGTTCCTGCTCTGTTTAAATCCACTTTACTAATCTCGCCTTCATGTATATTTTTTCCGGCATCCTCTTCCAAATGGGCTCTTGTTATGCCTATTTTTCTTTTTGTCCCATCTTCTTTATCAATAAAAAGATATCCATTTTCAACTATCGGTATCTCAAATTGACTTATTTGGTAGCCTTTTGGAAGGTCGGGATAAAAATAGTTCTTTCTATTAAATATAGATTTTTTATTTATGGTAGCATTGATAGCCCATCCAAACATCATAGCCTTTTTTACGGCTTCTTCATTGATTACAGGCAAAGCTCCCGGAAGTGCTAAACAGGTAGGACAAGTGTTTTTATTTTGAATATCGGCAAAACTTGTGGGGCATGAACAAAACATCTTTGTTTTCGTATTTAGTTGCACGTGAACTTCCAAACCTATAACTACTTCAAATTCCATAAAATTCCTTTTTTAAACTCTTTTAATTTTTTATGATTTTACAAAATTATTGATAAAAAGTAGTTAAAATAGGTTATTTCACAAAATATCTAATAGAAGCAAATCCAAAAGATTTTTTCAATTTTATCTTATGAATTTGATATCTATTAACAATTCCCCCTAGAGCTATTATTTTAATGTTATTTTTTGATATCATTTTTCTCAAAATATTGAGTCCCTTTGGCTCTCCTTTGTGGGGAGTAAAAAAAATGGGGCTATATGTTATAAAATCGGCCCTGTTTTTTATAGCTTTTTTTATTTCAAAAAGGTTGTGTGTGCTTGCAATTACTATCAATTTTTTTCTTTTGGCACTTTTTATTAGATCAAGTTGGTCGCTTCTTAGATGAACCCCGTCAAACTTATATCTATAGGCAAGATTGATATCGGAATTTATAAAAATTTTTCTAAATTTTAATTTTTTTGAAATTTTCAAAAAATTTATGGCCAGCTCTTTAAAATTGGGAGAAGTTTTATCCCTAAAACATACAAAATCCACTTTTTTTCTGTTTTTGACAAAAATCAGTTTCTTCTTTAATTTTATAGGATTAAAGCTATAATATTTTGGATCGGTTATTAGATAGTTGATAAAATTATTACTCATAGAGCCTTTTTTCTATCGATTCTAAAATTTCTGTCTGTTTTTTTAACTCTTTAATTTTTTCGATTTGAAGATTAGCCATCTCTAAAATTATAATAAAAAAGAGCCAAAAAACGGTAGAAAAAATGACTGCTGTTAGTGCCGGCAATATACCAAGAGAGATAAAGGAGCGAAAGAAAAAGAAGGCGCTCAAAAGTAAAAGCGCCCAAAAAATGCCCAGCATAAAGCTTATGACATTTTCTAAAAATGTTTTTTTCAAGCTATTCCTTAAAGAGATTCCTCATGTAAAAGAACCGCTCCGGCCAAATATACATATGTCAAAATCATAAAAATAAAGGTTTGTAAAAATGCCGAAAATAGTAAAAGAGCAAAAGCCGGCAAAGGAACTATCCAAGGGGCAAGCATTAAAAGAACCCATAAAAATAGGTCATCACCTTTTATGTTACCAAAAAGCCTAAAAGATAAAGATATTATTCTTGAGATATGAGATACTATCTCGATAGGAAACATTAAAGGAGCTAAAAGCTTAACGGGGCCAGCAAAATGCGCAAAATAGTGAATAACTCCGTTTTTTCTAATTCCTTCGTAATTATAATAGATAAAAACTATCAAAGCCAACGCTAAAGTAAAATTGATATTGCCCGAAGGAGATTCAAAACCAGGTATAATTCCTATAATGTTGGCAACAAATATAAAAAGACCCAACGTAGCTACAAGGGGCAGATATTTTTTTGCGTTGCTTTCACCTATAACGTCTCTTCCCATTGAAATAACGCCTTCAAGATAGGCTTCCATTATATTTTGGATCCCTTGAGGAACGATTCTTAAAGATTTTGTTGCAGCTTTAGCCAAAAAAAGAACAATTAGCGCGGCTAAAATCGTATGAGCTACAAAAATAAAGGTATGATCGTGAGAAATGGTGCCTAAGAAAGTAAAAATTCCTTCCATCTTTTCTCCTGCTTTAAAATTTTGCATATTTTACCGATTTTAAAATTAATAGCATATTAAATTTTCTTGCCCAAGCCTATAAATCGCAAAATCGTATTTAACCGGATCGTTTTTGTCAAATTTTTTTAAATTGTTTGTCAACTCGATAGCGGCTTTTAAATCGTAAGTTTTTCTTTGCAATAATCCAAGCTTTTTTGAAACATTAAAAGTATGCGTATCAAGGGGAATTATAAGATCTTTTTTTTCAACCTTTTTCCATAAACCAAAATCGATATTATCCTCTCTTACCATCCATCTAAAAAACATATTGTATCTTTTAAAAGGAGAAGTTTGAGAATATTTTTCTTTTGGCGGAGGTTTTCCTATTAGGAAATTATATCCTTTTGATTCGTATGGATTTACTTTTTTTATATTTAAAATGAGTTCTCTTAATCCGTCAATCACGTTTTTTTCTTTTTTGTATCCTTCATAAAAGATATTTTCCAAACTATCTATATCTTGCAATCTTTTTAACGAAATAAATAGATTTGCGATATCTTTATGATTTTGAAAACGATAATATTTATTTTTTAAATCTTTAAAAATTTTATCTTCATTTGCTTCCAACAATGAAAAATCTAAATTTTCTAAAAATTTTACAATTAAAGAGGCTTTACCATATGCAAAAAGAGAACAAATAAGAGAAATTCTTTCATCTTTATATCTTCTTGCGATCAAAATAGGATCTGGATTTTGTAAACTTACTTCAAAAAAATTGTCTCTTTTTTCTACTTCTTTATC
>NZ_CEXZHP010000047.1:0-5327 GCF_982775275.1 Nitrosophilus sp. | reverse complement strand
TTTCTAACTTCTCTATTTTGAGCTATCTCTTGGCTACTTCCTTCAGCCAAAAGTTTTCCCTCCCTTATTACGTAAGCTCTGTCGCAAACGCTTAAAGTCTCCCTTACGTTATGGTCGGTGATCAAAACTCCAATACCGATATCTATCAACTGCTTGATTATATTTTGAATATCTACTACGGCTATGGGATCAACACCGGCAAAAGGCTCATCTAAAAGTAAAAATTTTGGTTCATTTACCAAAGCTCTGGCTATTTCGCATCTTCTTCTCTCGCCTCCGCTTAAACTTATGCCTTTTCTATGCCTAATAGGCTCTATATTAAAAAGTTCAAGCAGCTCTTCTACTCTTTTTTCTCTCGTTTTTTTATCCAAAACTCCGGCTTCTGCGGCGATATAAAGATTTTCTTCCACACTTAACTCTTTAAATATACTAGATTCTTGAGGAAGATAACCGATACCCTTTTTTGCTCTTTTATGTAGTGGAAGTTTTGATATATCATCCTTATCAAAAAATACTTTTCCATCCGTTGACTCTATAAGACCGCATATCATATAAAAAGTTGTAGTTTTACCAGCACCGTTTGGACCCAATAATCCAACAACTTCTCCACTTTTAACCTCTATAGAAATTCCTTCAACTATTGCTCTATTTTTAATCACTTTTTTTAAATTTATAGCTTTTAAACTATGATGCATATTTACTCCGGGTTTTATGTTTTTATTATATATTCTCTTTTGTTACCTTTTGGCTCTATCTCAACAATAACATAATCTAAACCAAAATTTTTCAATAGATTTTCAAAATCTTCTCCTGCCCATTCTATAAAATGTATCCCTTTTTTTTCAAGTTCTTCAAACAATCCCAACTCTAAAAATTTCTCGATAGAAGTTTGATAAAGATCATAATGGTATATTTTATTATCGTATATATTTTGTATAGAAAAAGTTGGAGATGAGGCGTTGTTTATGCCCAATTTTTTTGCAAACATTTTTACTAAAGTGGTTTTTCCGCTACCAAGATTTCCCCTTAGTAAAACTATTTTATGCTCGCCCAATATCTTTTTTAGATACTCTATTAAAATATCCAGTTCATCTTCTGAAAGTAAAAATCTTTTTATCATAATTATCTCTTATTTGCCAAGTTTATTTGATACCTCAATAATTTCATACAATTTTTTTATAGCTTTTTTACTATCAATCGCCTCTTTTGCCATCAATATACCTTCATCTATACTTTTTGCTTTCTCATCCACCACCAATGCCGCCGCGGCGTTTAATAATACAATATCAAGCTTAGCCCCCTTTAATTCTCCGCTTAGGATATCTTTAGTTATTTTTGCGTTTGTTTTTGCGTCTCCTCCTAATATCGCATTAAAAGGAGAATAAGGGATATTATACTCTCTTGGATCTATGATAAACTCTTCTATTTTTTTATCTTCAACTTTTGCCCCATAAGTTATATCGCTTACACTTATCTCATCCATTTTATCTTTGCTACTAACAACAATCGCCCTTTTGGTATCCATCAAAGTTAAGGCCTTTGCTATTTTCATTATAAAACTTTTATCAAATACGCCCAAAAGATATTTTTTTGCTCCCGCTGGATTTGTCAAAGGACCCAAAATATTAAAAATCGTTCTATGAGAGAGGGATTTTCTAATAGGCATTATATATTTCATAGCGGGATGGTGATTGATGGCAAAAATAAAACAAAATCCCGTTTTTTCAAGCATTTTCACCTGATTTTCCAAAGATAGATTCAAATTTATTCCAAGAGCTTCTAGCATATCAGCGCTCCCGCTTTTGCTTGTTACGCTTCTATTTCCATGTTTTGCTACATAACTTCCCAAAGAAGCAAGGAGTATGGCTACTGTGCTGGAAATATTGAAACTTCCGCTTTTATCCCCACCGGTTCCAACAACATCTATAAGTTTTTCTTGCAAATCTTTTGAAACTGGAAGTTTTATTGAGTGTTCCCTCATAACCTTTGCCGCGGCAGCGATCTCTTGGGCACTATCCCCTTTTTCATATAGCTTTATTAAAAACTCTCTTGCTTCATCTTCGCTCATTTTGTTTTCAAAAAGTTTTGTAAATTTCTCGTATGCTTCATTATAATTCATACTTCACCCTTATATAAAAATTTTATTATAAACGGCGGAATGATAGTAGTTACTACTATTACCAACACCAAAGACGCGTAGATATAATTATCAAATATATTATTTATTCTACCCATCTCGGCAAAAATGAGCCCCACTTCTCCTCTTGGAACCATAGAAACACCCACTATCAATCTTTTTTTAAAATTTAGCGGTAAAAAAAGTGCTCCTAAAATTTTACCAATAATCGCTATAAAAAAAATTGAACCAAAAAGCAACCAAATATCAAGCTCACCCCAAGCTATCTCTTTTAAATTCATAGAAAGCCCCACCGCAACAAAGAAAAAAGGAGTAAAAACATATATAAGAGGTCTTATTTCGTTCTCTAATTTTTGGGCAAATTTCGTATCTGCAGCAAGGGCAATACCAAAAGGTAGAAAAAATCTTCTTGAAAGGGCAAGTCCAGCGGCAAACCCACCTATTATCTCCGGAGCGCCGCTTTTTTTCGCAAGCCATGCAAAAAAAAGAACCAACATAAAAACCGATGTTGGCAAAAGTCCGGGTATTTTATTGCTATCATGATATTTTTTTATAAGATATGCGATTATTTTAGCTGCGATTGGAGCTATTATAAAAAAACCCAATATAAAAATAAAGACTTTTGATACGTGAATAAAATTGACTTCTCCGGCACTTGAAAACTCATACAAAACGGCTAAAAGTATTACACCAAAAATATCGTCTAAAACCGCCGCCCCTATAACGATCTCTCCCTCTTGAGAATCCCTTTTTTTAAGATCTTGCAAAACCCTAACTGTGATCCCGATACTCGTTGCGGTAATGGTCCCTCCGATAAACATAGATACTACTAAGTCCAAATTGAATATATAAAAAGATACTAATGTAGCTAAAACAAAAGGAAAAACAAATCCCGCTATAGCAACAAACGCAGACATCCAGCCAGAGTGCAAAAGTCTTTTTAGATCGGTCTCAAGCCCAACTTCAAATAGTAGTAAAATTATTCCTATTTCAGCTAAAAGTTTTATTACTTCATTGATCTCTATTATCCCAAAAGTAGGTGGACCAAGTATTAAACCAGCAAGTAGTTCTCCTAAAACTGGAGGAAAAGATAATTTTCTAAATATTTCTCCAAAAACTCTTGCGCTAAACAAAATAATAAGAAGTATTAGAAAAATATCTTGCGCATGCATTATATCTCTTTTACATATTCGTTCATCTTTGATTTTGGAATTGTTTTAGTTGTTGGAATTTGTAAAATTTTATATTTTTTTTCACCTTTTAAATATTTAATAGTAATTATATCTCCCACTTTTACCTCTTTTGAAGCTTTGGCAATATTGCCGTTTATATAAACTACGCCACTTTTTATCATATCTTGAGCAATTGCCCTTCTTTTGACTAAATTTGTGGCATTTAAAAATTTGTCAATTCGCACTCTTCAAACTCCAAAAGTTTTCTTTTAATTTCTACTCCTTCATTATACCCACCAAGAGACTCTTTTGCAATAACCCTATGACATGGAACTATTATGATATAGGGATTATTTTTCATAACTGATGCGACTGCGCGATAAGCTTTAGGATTGCCGATATTTTTTGCAATTTCAGAGTAACTCTTACATTTTGCAAAAGGAATATTTAATACCTCGTTTATTACTTTTTGAGAAAATCTCGTTTTAAAAGGTCTAAGTGGCGGGATCCAAATAGGCTCTTTTTTATCAAAATAGTTTTTTAGCCAAATTTTAGTAATTTCAGTTATCTCATTTGGATTTGATAACTTTTCATTATCAGAAATTTTTATATCTAAAAGATATTTTTCATCTGCTGTAATTTTTAAAGTACCTATAAAACTATCAAAATAGTCAATATATATCTTTTCTCTTTCCAACTCTTAATACCAATATTATAAGATTATCATCTTTTATTTGAAAAATTACTCTTATTTTTCTTGCTATTACAAACCTATATTTTCCTTTGTGATTACCTTTTAAAGCGGCTATTTTTTTACTATTTTTTAAAACTTCAAAATTTTTAACTAAATATTTGATTTTTTCAAATATAAACTCTCTCTCATCTAAAGAGAAACTTTTTAGATCATCAATAGATTTTTCGCTAAATTCCAATCTCATTTAAGCCCCAAAAACTCTTTTGCTTCACCCTCTGAATAAACCTTCATATTTTTGTTTTCAATTTCATCTATAATTTTATCGGCTATAAGTGCATCGGTATAATCAAAATAAAAATCGAGTGCCTTTTCAATAATCTCTTTTTGTGATGTTTTTAGATTTTTTGCAACAAACTCCAACTCTTTTGCAATATTCTCATCTAAAGAGATCAATTTTTTTACAACTGCCATATAATTTCTCCTTTTTATATCTTGCAATATATCTGAAAATATATCTGTTTAAATTATACCAAATCTTTATGAATTACCTAAAAATTGTATAAATCCGTATTAATTAAAAACTCATCAAATAGATCGTTTTTTTAGAACGGCAAAGAGTGAAAGAATCTATCTTAGAGAGTATGATACAATACAAGAACTAAAAGAGGATATTAAAAACTATATCCATTTTTACAATTTTTATCGACACCATCAAACATTGGGTTATAAAAAACCAATGAAGATTTATGACAAAGAACTCTATTTGCAAACCATTCAAAAGAAGACAAAAGATGAAGTTTTAATATCAAAAAAGTCAAAAAATAACAAAACCTTATACAAGGCCGCTTAAATGATTAACTCTCTTTTTAAAAAAATTGTCTTGACTTTTGGGGTAATTTATAAAGTTTTTATTTTAACAAAATATTTTATTTGTGGTATAATGTTGGGAGTAAATAAATAGTTAGCAGTAAAAATAATGAAACAACTGATCAAAAGTTTCGCTGAAAAATTAAGTACTGGCGAGGTGGAGATTTATAATGAATTTAGTCTTCAACACGAGTTAGGAATATTCCTTAGAAATAGATTGAAAAATAAGAAGATTCAGTTTGAGAGAAATATTTCATATTTTCCTCTGGCTAACATTAACTTCGTGAAGAAGGAAATCGATATATCTGTTTTCGAAATTAAGGATAACACAATATTTATAGATGCAGCTATCGAACTGAAATATCCAAGAAATGGTCAATATCCAGAACAAATGTTCAGTTTTTGCAAAGATATTCAATTTGCAGAGCAACTTAAACAAGCAGGTTTTCGGAATGCA
>NZ_CEXZHP010000046.1:0-9856 GCF_982775275.1 Nitrosophilus sp. | reverse complement strand
CGCCAATACTGGTATTTTGGGTGCCATATATTCAAAAAGTTTCATTGGTGATGTCAAATACTTAGATTGAATATTTTCGCCTAATGGCAAAAGTAAAATGTTAGAATTATTTAAGACTTTTTCTACAATCTCATTTTGTTTTACAAAACCTAAATATCTCACTTTTTTAGGATCTATTTTATATTTTTCAATCAATTTTTCTATAATTTTTTTGCTTTTATTATCTCCTTTTCCGCCAGCGATCTTTAATGAAAATCTATCATCCAGTAAAGAAAATGCTTTAAATATTAGCTCTATATTTTTCCATTTGTTAAATTGTCCCAGATATGTTAAAACATAATTATCACTTTTGATGGCATTTTTGAATTTATCTATTTCGACACCGTTTGGCAATATGGTATAGCATGTTGGGGGTAATCTATTAAATTCCTTTTTAAAAAATTCTAATTGCGAATAGTTTGTAAAAATTAAGCCATCAATTTTAGAGATTAAATCAAAAAAGTAGTGTTTAGAGATATTTTTTTTAAAAATATAGGGAAAAGACTCTTCATGAAACTCGTATAATATCTTTATACTGTTTATAAATTTTTTTAAAAAAACAGTCTCTTTGACCTTTTTATAATGTCTAGTAACAACCAATGGACTTTTATCTCTATTTTTGAAAATCTCATAGAAAAAGCTAAATTTAGCAAAAATTTTATTTAATATTCTCTTTTTTCTTTTAAATAGGATAATTTCTTTCTTTTTGATAAATTCTTCTATCTCTTTAATCTCATCCAGATTTTCGTAAAATCCATACAAATATATTTTATATCCCAGTTTTGACAAATATGTATAATCTCTAATTATCTGTATAGTTTGAGCTGAAGAAAAAGTCAAATTTAGTGGATGATAATAAAAAACTGGTTTATTCATGAAATACTTTATAGGTATATAATCTTGTTTTAAATTTTAGGAAATTATAACATAAATACTATTCCAAAATTTTTTGATATATATTTATAATTTTATCCGTCATCACCTTTTTTGAATAGTTTTTTACTATATAGTCTCTTGCTTTTTTGGAGTAATTTTCTCTAAAAAAGGGATCTAGTATAAGTTTTTCCATATTTTTTACTAAGCTTTTCTTGTTGTTTGGATCTATCAAGATAAAATTGTTGTTTTTATGCAAATCTTTTGTGCTTCCTACATCAGTTGCAACTACTGGCAGCTTCATCATGAGTGCTTGCATAACCGATTGAGGTACGCCTTCATTAGAATCGGAAGTAAGCGTGAAGATATCCAGAGCTGATAAAAATTTTGCTGGTTCATTTATGTGACCTAGCATTTTGACTGAACCGCTCAATCCCTTTTCATTGATCATTTTTATTATGCTTTCTCTTCTTGGACCATCACCTGCTATCAAAAAAATGGTATTTGGATGTTTTTTTGATATTTCTTTTGCCATTTCTAAAAATAAATCATGCCTTTTGAAACCTCTTAAAACTGCAAGTATCCCTATAGCAATTTGATCTTTTTTTATCCCGAAATGCTCTCTGTTTTTCTTTTTGTCGTATTTTGAAGGATCAAAAATTTCTTCATCTATACCTGTTGGAATAGACTCTATTTTTTGTGGCTTTATTCGATTATAGCGTATCATATTCTCTTTTACGCTTTCCCCTGTAGTGATGATAAAATCGGCCATTTCGTTAATGAAGTTTAATCTTGAAGGATTAATTTTATTTGATAAATGTCGAGTTCTGATAAATTTTGCTCCGGCTATTTTAGCCGCAAATCCTCCCACCCACGTATCTTTTCCGCTGTGGGTGTTTACTATGTCTATCTTTTCATCTTTTATGATTTTCACAAGTGAAAAGAGAGTCTTTAAATCAGTGTTTCCTTTAAAAGGAAGTGTATGGACTTTAAACCCTCTTTTTATCGCTTCATCTTTGATTTTTGCATGGTTTCTGCATGCAAGTTGAAGCTCTACTCCTTTTTGACGCAGAGCTTGCATCTCTAAAATGATTCTTATTTCTTGTCCGCCCCATCCGTCAGACCATTCGGTGTGTAAAACTTTTATCTTTTTCATTTTTCTCAAAATACCTTTATCCTCCAACCTTAATTCTTCTGTCTTCCGCTTTTTTTAATATACTTCCAAAAGGTATATTGGCTATAAAGTTTTGCTATAACATATCCCTCCCAGCCGTCTAAAAAACCAAGCTTTATAATATACATTTTAAAAAATGTCCAAAAAGGATTGAGAATCGCTTTGATTTTATTGGGTTTTGCGTTTAGGGAGGAGTATCTATTTTGTTTATTTATAAACTCCTCAATATTTTCGTAAGCATAATGTATCATATGGTTTTTTAGATCCGCAACTTTTCCCTTTATGATTACTTTTTCATGAACCTCATCTTCGCTAAACCTACCTTTTTCCTTATCAAAAAGCCTAATGCTCTTATCTGGATAAAGTCCTCCATATTTTATGGGCTTTTTAAAAAAGTAGTTTAGTCTTGCAACCCTAAATGCGTCAAATTTTGGTTTTTTTAAAACTTCTTCTATCTCTTTTTGTAAATTTTTCGTTATTATCTCGTCGCTATCGAGCACAAAAACCCATCTGTTTTTGGCTAAATCTACAGCTTTTTGTTTCTGTTTGCCAAAACCTAACCATTTTTGATGATAAACTTTTGCGCCAAGATTTTTGGCTATTTTTACGGTATCGTCGCTTGAGCCACTATCAAGAACCAATACTTCATCCGCGAAAGATGCGCTTTTAATTACCTCTTCTATAAATTTTTCACTATTATAAGTAATGATAACTATCGATAACCTATTCATATGAAAAGTTTGTTTTTAAATTTTGTAAAAAAGTTACAATCTCTTTACTTTTATATTTTTTATACTCTTTAATTGTTGATTCTATTGCATCATTTATATCCGAACAATATTTAGAAATGTTTAACAAATCATTATATAATATAGGGAGCTTTTCTTTTACAATATTCCAGACTTCCTCTTCATCAATACCAAAATACTCATGTATTATTAAATTTCTAAAATTTACAATTTTTCTAAAATATTTTGGAGTACTTTTAGATAGCTCCGAATTGTTCAAAATATATTTTATCGATTCGCATATTATTTCAAGTTCTTTGATTGTTGCATCCCAATGTAGGAAACTATATCTAAATTCTTGAGCATTATTAAATATTTTTGTGTAATTTTCAATTTTTTTAATAGCTATAAAAGTATCTATAATAAAAAGAGATATACTTCTATTTTTAGACATAAATCAAATCTTTATCGATAAATTTTTTATAATAATCTCTTATAGAGTCGAAATATCCGATATCTATTTTTTTATGCAAATTTTTTTCAAGATACTCTTTGAAATCCTCTTTAAGAAAAAAATCTTTCTTTTTCATATCAATTAAAAGATCAATATCGCTATTCTCATTAGCCATATCTTTTGCATAACTTCCAAAAAGAGCAATTTTTTGTATACCATATTTTTTGAAAAAAAATTTTTTATGTTTAGCTAAAAAATTTAAAATTTCCTCTTTTTTCATAATTTATCCTAAAAAATATTTAAATTATTTTAACATATTAAACTCCATAAAACTCCCTATACCATTTAACAAATCGCTCAACACCATACTCTATAGGCGTGCCCGGCTTATAGCCTAGATCTTTTTCTAAAGAGGAAGTATCTGCCCAGGTAGCTGGAACGTCTCCGGGTTGCAGTGGTAGATAGTTTTTCTTAGCCTCTTTGCCTAGAGCTTTTTCTATAGCTTTTATAAAATCCATCAGTTCTACGGGAGAGCCGTTTCCTATGTTATATACTCTATAAGGAGCTTTACTGGTAGCGGGATCCGGTGCTTTACCGCTCCATTTTTCGTTCGGCTTAGCCGGATTGTCTATGACTCTAACTACGCCTTCGACTATATCGTCTATATAAGTAAAATCTCTTTTCATCTTTCCATAATTAAATACTTCAATAGGTTTATCTTCCAAGATCGCTTTTGTAAATAAAAATAGAGCCATATCCGGTCTACCCCATGGCCCGTATACGGTAAAAAACCTAAGACCGGTTGTTGGAATGTTATAAAGATAGCTGTATGTATGAGCCATAAGCTCGTTACCTTTTTTGCTAGCCGCATAAAGGCTTATGGGATGGTCTACATTGTGATGAACACTAAAGGGCATAGTTTCGTTAAGACCATATACGCTAGAGCTACTAGCATATGCTAAATGTTCTATTTTGTGGTGTCTGCAAGCTTCTAAAATATTTAAAAATCCAACAATATTGCTATAAATATAGGCATCAGGGTTTGTTAAAGAGTATCTAACTCCAGCTTGTGCGGCAAGGTGGCAAACTCTATCTATTTTATGATCTTCAAAAATCTTATCTATAGCTTTTTTATCCTCCAAGTTTACTCTATAAAAGATATGATTTGGATAGGTTTTACTCTCATATCTTTTATTAAACTCAAACTCTTTCTCTTTAAACCCAAGCTCTTTTAATCTACCATATTTGACGTTTATATCGTAATAATCGTTTATATTATCGATACCTATTACCTCATCGCCTCTATCAAGCAATCTTTTTGCAACAAAAAAACCGATAAATCCCGCCGTTCCAGTAATAAGTACTTTCATATTTTTCCTTGTATGAAAAATTTTTTATTTTAATATTTATTCCAATCTATCTAACGCCGATTTGATGATACTCAAACCCAAACTCTTTTAGCTTTTCTTTATTGTATTGGTTTCTTCCGTCAAATATGATAGGCTTTTTTAGTCTTTTTTTCATCTCGAAAAAATCCGGGCTTCTAAACTCTTTCCATTCCGTTACCAAAATCATTGCATCACTTCCGTTTAAAGCGTCATATTTGTTATCATAATATTCAACCTCTATATCTTTTAGCCAAAAATTTTTAGCTTCATCTATAGCTTTTGGATCGTAAGCTTTTATTTTTGCCCCTCTTTTTACAAGTTCGGTAATAATCGTAATGGATGGAGCTTCTCTCATATCATCCGTTTGCGGCTTAAAGCTTAGTCCCCATATGGCAAATGTTAAACCATTTAATGAGCCATCTTTTGAAAATCTGTTTAATATCTTGTTTAGAAAATAGATCCTTTGCTCTTTGTTTACCTCTTGGATCGCTTTTATTATTTTTGGTTCAACTCCGGCGTCAAAGGCAATTTTTTCTAAAGCCTTTACATCTTTTGGAAAGCAGCTACCGCCATATCCAACACCCGGATAAATAAAGGCATATCCTATTCTGCTATCGCTTCCGATTCCTACTCTAACCTTGTTTATATCGGCTCCTACGGCTTCGGCTATCTTTGCAATCTCATTCATAAAAGATATTTTTGTGGCTAGCATCGCGTTTGCCGCATATTTTGTAAGTTCCGCGCTTCTTATATCCATAGGAATAAATCTTTCGTGACTTCTGGTAAAAGGAGCATAAAGCTCTTTTAAAATCTCCATACTTTTTGGATTGTCGGCTCCTATGACTACTCTATCCGGTTTTAAAAAGTCGTTAACAGCATCTCCCTCTTTTAAAAATTCCGGATTGCTAACTACGTCAAATTCCATAAGTTCTTTAAATTCTCCTTCTGTTAGCTCTTTGTTTTGAGCTCTTTTTTCAAGTTCTTTTTTTATCGTTTCTCTTACTTTATCGGCGGTGCCTACAGGGACCGTTGACTTATCAACTACAATAACCGGATGAGTCATAAATCTACCTATATCTTTGGCAACGCTCAAAACATACTGTAAATCCGCGCTTCCGTCTTCGCCCTGAGGAGTTCCTACGGCAATAAATACGATATCTGAATTTTTAAGGGCATATTTAATGTCGGTGCTAAATTCAAGGGTTCCTATCTTAAAATTGTTTTTAACTATCTCTTCAAGGCCAGGCTCATATATCGGGATAATCCCGTTTTTTAACTCTTTGATCTTTTTTTCGTCAATATCTACGCATATTACGTTGTTTCCCATCTGCGCAAAACACGCTCCTGTTACAAGACCCACATATCCTGTGCCTATAACGCTTAATCTCATCTACTTTCCTTTATAAATATATTCATACTGATTTTTCCATCTTTTGTGAAACCAAAACCACTCATGAGGTTTTTCTCTTATCACTTTTTCGGTGATATCGGCTTGTGCTTGAGTGCATTTTTTTATATCTTCTTCACTATCTTTGGTTTTTGGACACTTAATTGGTTCATAAAAAGTGATTTTATATTTTTTATAATCATCTGTGGAGATGAAAACCGGTATAATTTTAGCATTAAATCTTCTTGCAAGCAAAGAAGCGCTTGGGGTATGCCTGGCTTTTTTACCGAAAAAATTTATTAATATTCCTTCGTTTTCCGCCGTGTTTTGATCAACGAGAAGTCCTAAGATCCTCCCTTTTTTTAAAGCATCTATCATACCTTTCATAGCCCCTTTTTTATTTAAAAGTTCGATATTAAACTGCTCTCTATTTTTTCTTAAAATTTCATCCATTTTTTTTGATTCAAGAGGTCTGCCGATGATGGTCATAGAGCCGAAAAAAGCGCCAATCGCTAACGGTATAAGTTCCCAATTTCCGTAATGAGCCGTAATAAGTATGATTTTTTCTTTCTTTTTGATAGCTTCGTCCAAAATTTCTCTATTTTCAAATATTATCTTTTTAGATAGATCCTCTTTGCTAATTCCTTGGTTTTTAACAAAATCGGCAAGATTATAAACTATATTTTTATAACACTTTTTTATAATCTCTTGCTTTCTTTTTTCGCTCAATTCATCTTTAAATGCAAAATCGAGGTTTATTTTTGCTATTTTTCTATGGGAGAAGTCAAAAAGATAGATGATATTGGCTAAAGTATTTAATATAGGATTTTGGATAGTTTTGGGAGTATTTATAACCATCCATCTAAAAGCTTTAAATAGATATAGATATATTTTATCCAAGTAGATCCTTTGCACTTTTTGCTATTTTTTTATAATCTATATTTTTTATTGAATCGTCTTTTTTATCAAATCTGCAATTTTTTGCGATTGACGGGGATTTAATGGCTATATTTTTTGGGGTTTGATACATTAAGGATGTTGGAGTATACCCAAAAAGAACGATCGATGCTCTATTTAGCGCCCAAGCCATATGCACCGGCCCCGTATCTCCCCCAATAACCAAGTCCATCTTTGATATAAGATATTTCAAATCGTTTAATGAGAGTTTTGGCAATACTTTTGCGTGGGTATTTTTAGCTATATAGCTCGCTTTTTTATATTCATCTTCATTTCCCCATAAAAGCAGCACGTTTTTGTTAAGTTCTTTTATAAGCTTAATATATCTGTTTGCCGGATAATTTTTATTCTCTTTGCTAGACCCTGAAACTATCAAAATATTTTTATCTTCCAAATAGTTATCTAAATATGAATAATCTTTTGATATGTCAAAAAAAAGGTATGGTTTTTTATCTAAGATCTCTTGATCTTTATAGCAAAATCCAAAAACTTTGGATACAAAATCCAAATTTCTATAAATTACGTTTTTTTCGCAAGGGACGACTATTTTTTTGTTATAAAAAATTGTCGCAAGAGACTCTTTTACGCATCCAACTTCCAAACCGTATCTATTATTCCCAAGAAAATAGGATATCAATGCCGATTTTATCAATCCTTGAATATCTAAAACATAATCAAAACTATCTAGGTTTTTTAAATAATTTATAGTATCAAATATTTTTTTTGGACTCTTTTTAATCTTTTTTAGGTCAATAGAGACAATATTGTCTATATGGGGGCTGTTTTTTAAAATCTCTTCGAAATTTTTTTGGGTAATCCACGTAATTTGCGCATCTAAAAAATGTTTTTTTATAAATTGCAAAATTATCATTGAATGGACTATATCGCCAAGGGCGCTAAGTCTGACAATTGCTATTTTCATAATTTCCTTTTGAAAAATTTTTGATATTTTATCTAATTTTGTATAATTAAGTAAAATCAAAAAAGGGTTTGGATGATTTGCGTTTTTGATTGCGAGACTATTTTGGATGCGAATCTTATTAGGAAAAGTTTTAAATATGAAGATAGTTTAAACGATTTAAACGTCAGTTTAAAGGCGATGGAGGATTATGAGGCTAAAAAAGGTACATCCTTTTTACCGATACCTTATCATAAAGTTGTAGCGATCTCAGCCGTTATTGCCGATGATTATGGAAAATTTATAAAAGTCAACTCAATAGAGGGTAAAAACGAAAAAGAGATGATAGAAAATTTTTTAAGATTTATAGATAAACACAATCCAAAACTTGTTAGTTTCAACGGAAGAGGATTTGATATACCTATGCTGTTTGTTAGAGCTTTAAAATATAATCTATCTTGCCCCGCATATTTTGAGCAGGATAATCAGATGCTTAATAAAACAAAATGGGAAAATTATAGATCAAGATATAGTGAGCAGTTTCATATAGATCTTTTGGAGGTTTTAGGACATTTTGGAGCGGTGAGAAATCTAAATCTAGATACTCTTTGTTTAATGGCCGGGATACCGGGGAAATTTGACGTAAGCGGTGATATGGTATTGGAGCTTTTTTATAAAAACGAGATCGAAAAAATCAAAGAGTATTGTGAAAGCGACGTATTAAATACATATTTTTTATATTTAAAATATGAACTTTTAAAAGGAAATATCGTTTTAGAAGACTATTTTTCTATACTTAACGAAATAAAAGAGAAACTTCCAAAAAATAAAAGTTATACTCAAGCGTTTTTGAGATTTATACAAGAGGAAACAAAATGATTGTAAGAGAGATAGATCAATATTCCGAGATTAGAACAAAAGCAAGAGCCTATCTTTGTTATCTTTTGCAAAGATATATTCCAAATTATATGCCTGAGCCTTCCCTTGAAAATATAGTAGGCGCGCTAAAGATATTGAAAAAAGAGATTCCTCAAGCCGAAGCTTTTTATGTTTTGGATAAAAGCGGTATGCAAATAATTGACGCTATATCAAACAACCCAGAATATAGAAGAGGTAAAGGTATAAACAGAAGCATGAGAGCCTATTATTATAGAGCGGTAAAAGAAAAAAGATGTATTTTAACCGATCCCTATCCTTCGCTTTTAACCCATGAATTAACCGTTACAGCCTCTTATCCAATATATAACGAAAAAAAACAGCTTGTATATATTGTCTGCATCGATATCTCCTTAAAAGATGCTTTGAAAATTTTCCATCCCTCCTCTATGGAGTCGATTTTTGGAGGGTTTTCTAAAATTTCATATTTTTTCTTTACCTTTGCTCTGTTAATGGTAGCGATACTTCTTTTTTTCAAAGGGGTTATGAGCGTTATGGTCCATGGGATTCAGTTTCATAACTTAGATATCAAAGAGATTTTTGAATCTACTATTTTAATAACCCTTTCTTTAGCTATATTTGATCTTGTAAAGACTCTGTTTGAGGAGGAGGTTTTAGGACACCATAGAAAAAGGGAGACAAGCGATATTCATAAAACTATGATTAGATTTTTAGGTTCTATTGTAATCGCATTATCCATTGAAGCATTGATGTTAGTTTTTAAGTTTGCTATAATCGGCCCTGAAAAAATCATTTTTGCCGTATATCTGGTTGGAGCCGTAACTTTGCTTCTATTTGGCCTCTCTTTTTATTTAAAGGCTATAAGAGGGTATAGAGAAGAGGAGTAATTAAAAGTAAGAAAGTTAGAGAGTGAGAGAGTGAGAAAGTGAGCGAGGGTAAGCCAAAGGCTGAAGGGAGAAGGTGGTAAGGAGGTAAGGTGGTAAGGGGATAAGGGGGTAAGGAGGTAAGCTGTTAAGAGGGCTCAATTCCCAATTCCAAATTCCCATTTACCAATGTCCAAT
>NZ_CEXZHP010000045.1:0-9934 GCF_982775275.1 Nitrosophilus sp. | reverse complement strand
TAAATATGAAAAAATTTATCGTTACACTTTTATTATCGATTTTTTTATTAGCAGATGAGATATATTTCATGCCCTACGAATCAAAAAAAGCCCTTTTAAATATATTAAAATCTATTGATCTTGCAAAAAACAAAATAGATATAGCCATATTTAGTTTTACGAACAAAACAATTGCAAAAAGATTGAAAAACGCGGCAAAAAGGGGAGTTAAGATAAGGGTTCTATTTGACGAAAACAGCGATAAAACAAATAAATATTCGATTATTGGATATTTAGCTAAATATAAAAATATAGATCTTTACTCATTAAAGGGGAAAAAATATAAAAAAAGAAGCGGTTTTGGTAAAATGCATATAAAACTTATGATAATCGATAGTAAAAAGATTATATTGGGTTCTGCTAACTATTCATATTCTGCATTTTATAAAAATTATGAGGTTCTTTTTTTTAAAAACGATTATAAGATCGCCAAAAAGTGCGAGATCTATTTTGAGAGGATGTTAAAAGAGGCAAAAGAGTATTGAGGGCTATTTTATCCTTTTTAATTTTCTATCCTCAAGACGATAGACCTTTTTGCATCTTTTTGCAAGATCCAAATCGTGTGTTACCAAAAAAAGGGCTCCATTTTTGGTATCTATATATTCAAAAACCTTTCCCATAACTTCGTTTGCCGTTTTTTTGTCAAGATTGCCCGTTGGTTCATCGGCAAAAATTATTTTTGGTTTTTTTGTAAGGACTCTTGCTATTGAGACTCTTTGTTGCTCTCCTCCGCTAAGTTCTGTAACTTTTTTGTTTATCACTTTTTTGATATTAAACTTTTCTATAAGCTTTTCATCTACCTCTTTTTTTGCTAAAAGTGAAGCGACCATTATATTTTCATAGGCGCTAAATCCTTTGAAAAGATAGTGAGATTGAAAAATTATTCCGATTTTTTCTCTTCTTATTTTTAAGATCTCTTTTGGATTTAATAGGTAAATATTTTTATCAAATAAAAAAACTTCACCGCCTACAGGTTTTAAAAGGGTAGATAAAATGTGCAAAAGAGTGGATTTTCCGCTACCGCTAACGCCAACTATCGCAACGGAGTCTTTTTCAAAAAGTTCCAAATTTATATCGTCAAAAAGGGGATAATCAAAAGAGTGTGAAATGTTTTTAGCTTTTAAGAGGGGTAAAGAGAGGCTGAAGGACAAAGGGTTTTTATTTTTTTCTTCCGCCTTCAACCATCTACCTTTTATCTTATTTCATTTGCGCCGCAACTTCTGATGCGAAATCCTCTTGTTTTTTTTCTATACCTTCTCCAAGTTCATATCTTACAAACTCAACGATTTTCGCCGTTCCGCCAGCGGCTTTTGCGGCCTCATCAAGAATCTGTTTAACGCTTTTTTTATCGTCTTTAACAAATTTTTGTCCAAGAAGGGTGTTTTCTTCGATAAATTTTTTGATTTTTCCGGGGATGATTTTTTCTATGATATTAGCAGGTTTACCCTCTTTTTCAAGTTGAGCTCTTGCTATCTCTTTTTCTTTTTCAAGAACCTCTTTTGGTATTGCGTTTTCATCAAGATACTTTGGATTCATCGCGGCAATATGCATAGCTATATCTTTTAAAAGATCTTTTATATTTTGGCATACTTCATCTTTATCGCAAACTGCAGCGACGATAACGCCGATTTTGCCGCCCATATGAACATAACCGTTTACTATGCCGCCTTCTCCTACGCATATTTTGTCAAATCTTCTAACTAAGATATTTTCACCGATTTTTGCTATTTGAGCTTTCATAAACTCTTCAAATTTTACGCCGTCAATTTCAGTTTGAAGTAGATCTTCTACAGTGTCCACTTCGCTTATATGGATATGTTTTGTAGCTTTTTTAACAAGCTCTTTAAAGTTGTCGTTTTGAGCAACAAAGTCGGTTTCAGAGTTGATTTCGCTGATAGTCGCACATTTGAAATCATCGCTTATCTCAACCGTTATCGCACCCTCGCTTGCTACTCTATCGGCTTTTTTTGCCGCTTTTGCCATACCTTTTTTTCTTAAAATATCAACTGCTTTATCAAAATCACCTTCAGCCTCTATTAGAGCCTTTTTGCAGTCCATCATACCTGCACCGGTCATAGTTCTTAATTTTTTAACGTCAGCGGCTTTGATCTCCATTATTTTTCCTCCTCTTCGCTTTCTTGAGCGGCTGCTTCTTTAGCCTCTTCAATAGTCTCTTGAATCTCTTCTTGAGTTACTTCTTCGCTCTCTTGAGCCTCTTCTTCCATCTCTTGAGCTCTTAACTCTTTTCCTTCAATGATAGCTTCTGCGATCTCTTTACAAAATAGTTGAATACTTCTAATAGCATCATCATTTCCGGGAATCGGATAGTCTATGACGTCTGGATCGCAGTTTGTATCCAATGGAGCGACAACGGGGATGCCAAGCTTATTTGCTTCTTTTACCGCGATATGCTCTCTAACGGCATCTACTACAAACAGCATATCCGGTAATTTTTTCATATCTCTAATACCGCCAAGGAAGTTTTCAAGTTTCTCTTTTCTTCTTTTTAGCATTAGAGCCTCTTTTTTTGTTAGAAGGTCCATTTGACCGCTTTTTTCCATCTCTTCTATAACTTCAAGTTTTCTAATGGATTTTTTAATCGTATTGAAGTTTGTAAGGGTTCCCCCTAGCCATCTTGAGTTTACGTAAGGCATTTCGCACTTTTTAGCATACTCTTCTATAGCGTTTTGCGCCTGTTTTTTCGTTCCTACAAACAAAATAGTTTGACCCTCTTTTGCCGCGTCTCTAACTATGTTGTATGTGTATCTAAAAAATCTTAAAGTCTTTTGCAGATCGATAATATGTATATTTTTCCTAACTCCAAAGATATAAGGTTTCATCTTTGGATTCCATCTTCTTGTTTGGTGTCCAAAATGCACACCGCACTCTAGTAGATCTTTCATCGTAACCATAATTTGCTCCTTGTTTGATATAGGTTTGTGCCTCCGCAGTCATCAACGGCATTAGCCGCAACCCTTCAAGGATTACTGCGTGTGTAATAAAAGGCTCGGAGATTTTACTAAAAATTGGCTTAATTTTAGCTTTTTTTAAATTTTATAAGAAGATATTTTCTTTCTTATCAAATAAAAATTTTTCCTCAAAAGCGGGCACAAGATCGTCAATCCACATAGCCTTTTTATCAAACTTCGCAAAAAATGGAATATCCACAAGATCTGGATCTTTTGCCTGTATCATACTAAGCACGAAAACTTTTTGATCATTAATCTTACTAACCCCGTTTACGCAAATTTTTCCGGGAGTTGCCGACATGCTGGGACCTCTAACGGTTCTTGCTATGCCGCTAACTTTGGAGTAGGCTTTTTTAAATATCTTCCACGCCTCATACAAACTTACACCAAAATAGTGTTGTGCCCCGGTATCTCTTGCGATAAACATATAATATGGGATCATATTCATCTCAACCTGCATCTGCCACATTTTACTCCAAACCGAGCTTGAGTCGTTTATATGCTTTAAAATTGGAGATTGGGTTCTAATAACAGCTCCGGTTTGCAAAATATTTTTTACCGCCTCTTTCACCTCATCGCTCTGTAACTCTTTGTAGTGGTTGAAATGGGCCATAAAAGCAAGATGAAGTCCGGACTCTTTTATCTCTTTAAATAGATCTAAAAGATCTTTTGCATCGCTATCTGTAGTAAATCTATAGGGCCAAAATCCCAAAGTCTTGGTTCCAAACCTTATGGTTTTGATATGAGGGATCTTAGCCTTTAATATAGGCTCGATATATCCTCTTAAAAGCTTTGTGCTCATAATAAGGGGATCGCCGCCGGTAAATATGATATCGGTAATTTCCGGATGTTTTTTAATATATTTTATTAAAAGTTCAACCTCTTTTGAGGCAAATTTTAGATCCTCCATCCCTACAAATTGAGGCCATCTAAAGCAAAAAGAGCAGTATGCGTGGCAAGTTTGTCCCTGTTTTGGAAAAAACAAAATCGTCTCTTTATATTTATGTTGAGAGCCTTCAAGTTTTTTCCCCTCAATCTCTGGAACGTTTGCTAGTTGATTTGCGGGATGTGGATTTAGAGTCAATCTAATAGCTTCTACCAAAGTCTTTAATTTATCTTTTTTATTCTGCTTTAGATATGATTTAACCCTTTCAAAATCCCCCTCAAAAAGCATATCTTTATGGGGAAAAGTTAGTCTAAATATGGGATCGTTTTTATAATTTTCCCAATCTATTAATTTCTCTATTACGTAACTATTTACTTTAAAAGGAAAAACCTGAGCTACAACTTCAATCTCTTCTATCTCCTCTTTTGATAGATACTTTTGAATCTGAGCTATTTTTTTAAAACTTTTTACATTGTAGCTTCTATACTCCAACTTTTATACTCCTTTTAACTCTTTTAATTTCTCTTTTACTTTTTGAACATGCCCTTTTACTCTAACTTTTGGCCAAATATAAGCTATTTTTCCTTCGGGATCTATTAAAAAGGTGGATCTAATAACCCCTTCATACTCTTTGCCATACATCTTTTTCTTTCCCCAAGCGCCATACTCTTTTAAAACTTTTTTCTCCTCGTCGCATAAAAGAGTTATTTTTAAATCCTTTTTTTCGATAAATTTTCTATGGCTTTCGCAGCTATCGGGACTCACTCCTAAAATAACGGCATCAAGCTCTTCAAAATCTTTTAAATAGTTTGTAAAATCGCAAGCTTCGGTAGTACATCCTGGAGTGTTATCTTTTGGATAAAAATATAAAACTATCCATTTCCCGATCAAATCTTTTAAACATATTTCAACCTCGTCTTGATTTTTTAAACAAAAATTAGGAGCCTTTTGACCAACCTCAACCATTAGTTGTCCTTTCTACTCTTTTTTTCCTCTATTCCGCTTTTATTAAATCTACTTTTTAGCTCTTTTCTTATAAGTTCGGGAGAAATCCCTTTATAGGCCAAAGCCACCAAAACATGATATACAAGATCGGCACACTCATATATTATCTCATCTTTATTATCGTCTTTTATAGCAAAACAAAACTCGCCCGATTCTTCTATAACTTTTTTTAATATGGTATTTTCCCCTTTGCTAAAAAGTTTCGCCGTCCAAGAAATTTGCGGGCTTGCATCCTTTTTTTCCAAAATAGTATGATACAAAGTGTCAATAACGCTCTCATACATTTTTTGAGGCTCTATAATTGGCTGGGAAGCAATTTTTTGCTCGGTGATATCTTTATAAAAACAGCTCTTTCTTCCGGTATGGCACGCTGGGCCGCTTTGTTTTACTTTTAGAAGCAAAGTATCGCTATCGCAATCTAAAAATATCTCTTTTACCTCTTGAATGTTCTGGCTTGTTTCACCCTTTTTCCAAAGCTTTTGCCTACTCCTTGAATAATAGTGTGCATAACCGGTGGATAAGGTCTTTTCAAAAGCCTCTTTATTCATATATGCCAGCATTAAAACCTCATCTGTTTCTATATCTTGAACAACAACCGGAATAAGAGGATTTTTATCCCAATCTATATCAAATCTCATCTATTTTCCTAACTATTTTTTATAAATGGAACTCTCTATTTTTTTATCTTTGGTATCTATCCAGATATTTGGCACCGCACCTCCCGGTGTTAGAAAAATTTTTGCGTCTTTGTTGGCTTTTAAAGCTTCGTTGAATTTTCCTTGAACCTCAATCTGTCTTAGTTTTAACAACTCAGGAGTTATGCTTTTTGCGATCTCGATATTTGCCTGAGCTTTGGCTTTTGCCTCTATCATAATCCTCTCTGCTTCACCTTGAGCTCTTATCTTTTTCGCTTCAGCCTCTCCTTTTGCAAGGGCGGCTCTTTTTTCGGCTTCCTGTCTAGCCCTTTCAACTTCATATTTTACCCGCTCGGCCTCTTGCTTTGCTATCTGAACTCTTTCTATCTGCTCTTTTATCTTTGGAGGCAAAGATATCTCTCTCAATTGAACCGCAACCAGCTCAACAGGTTTGTTTGGAAGGGTGCTTATCTTTTCTCTTATTTGAGACTCTATCAATTTTGCAATTTCGTTTCTTTTTATAGGAAGCTCTTCTGCTTTGTATCTTCCAACAACGTTTCTTACAACCTCTCTAACAACCGCGTTGATAATCTTCTCTTCCCAAGCAAGCCCCCATGTGGCAATAGTTTGTGGAGCTCCCATAGGATTTAATTTGTATTGAACTGTCAAATCTATAGAAACGGGTAATCCTCTCGCATCCAAAACTTCAATAGCAGGTTTTTCTATAATCCCGGCATTTACGTTTCCAAAAGCGGTATCTCTTTCGGCTTTATAATTAATAATCCTAACCTTTGTATCGACTTTTATAATTTTTTGAATACCCGGAATATAAAAATGAATTCCAGGCTCTAATGGGATAGGATCATACTTTCCAGCCGTAACTTTTATACCCACTTCCCCAGAGTTTATAATCTCGTATGGCTTAGCTATGATTATAAGTATAATAATTACTATTATTACATACAAATAGGTGGCTTTTTTCCCAAAATCCTTCATAAAATCGGGCATATTTGAGCCCTCGTCGTCTCTTTTCTTTTTAAAATAATCATTTAAATCAGCAGGCATTAACTCTCCTTCTTATATATATGTAAGCATATATTCAAAATCTTTATCTCTACCGTATACCACGTCAAAATAGGCGCTTTGAAGCTCTTTTGTTATCTCTCCCCTTTTGCCATCTCCTATTATCCTTGCATCTACCTCTTTAATCGGAGTGACTTCGGCTGCGGTTCCGGTAAAAAAAGCTTCATCGCAAATATACACTTCATCTCTTGTAATTCTTCTTCTCTCAATTTTTATACCTTTTTTTTCAGCTATTTTTAATATCGTATCTTGAGTTATTGATTCAAGAGAATTATCATTTGGCGGAGTGATCAAAACGCCGTCTCTTACTATAAAAAAGCACTCTCCGCTTCCTTCGGCGATAAACCCCTCTTCATCCAATAAAAGAGCCTCCTCGTATCCGGCTTCCAAAGCTTCAAATTTTGCCATTTGGCTGTTTAAATAGTTTGCAACGGCTTTTGCTTTGCCCATAGTAGATTTTACGCTATTTCTGGTAAAGGAGCTTATTTTTACCCTTATACCGTTTTTTAGTCCTTCATCTCCCAAATAGCTTCCCCACTCCCAAGCGGCAATCGCAACATTAACCGGAGCCTTTACATGATATAATCCCATTATCCCATATCCAAGATATATCAAAGGTCTAATATATACGTTTGATTTAAAATCGTTTTTTCTTAAAAGCTCAATCTGCGCATTTTCTAACTCTTCCAAAGAGTATGGTGAGTTTATAACCGTGATTTTTGCGGAATTTAACAATCTTTTAGTATGATCTCTTAGTCTAAATATGGCTAAACCTTTTTCTGTTTTATAGGCTCTGGTTCCTTCAAAAACTCCGTTTCCGTAATGAAGAGTATGTGTTAATATATGGACCTTTGCATCATCCCAATTAACAAATTCTCCATCCATCCAGATATATTTAGCTTTATTCATAAAAATACTCCATATTTTTTAAAATTTTTATAAAAATGTGCCCAAGTTTATCAAAATATTGTTTAATTTATAATTGAATAAAATGGGAAATATGAAATAGGAATTGGGCATTGGGAATTTGGAATTGAGCCCTCTTAACATCTTATCTCCTTACCGCCTTACCACCTTATCCCCTTACCTCCTTATCCCCTTACCCCCTTCTCCCTTCAGCCTTCAACCTTTCACCTAACCACTTAACCACTCAACCATTTTAACCAAAATCAGCCATTTTTCACCTCTCAAAAAACTTCGCATCTTTATAAAGCTCTTTTAATTTTCTCACAAAAACTCCCGATCCTTTATCATCTATCAAATTATAATCTCTATCATAGATTTTTGCGCTACATAAAGCACAACTTGGAGATTTTGACTTTAAATAAAAGATATTTATATCTTTATAGACTTCAAAAAACCTTTTTGCTTCATTTTCCAAAAGGTTTGTATAATTTTTGTTACTCTCACTTCCTATGGCAAAGATCTTCTTGTCTATTAAAAACAGATCTATACTCTCCCTTGGACTTCCCAATATGTTGACCTCGGGACAAAAAGGGACAATATCGTAACATTTTAAACTTTTTAACAGCTCCTCATCCCTTTTATTTCTCCCGTCATATCTACAATTTAACCCTAAAAGGCACGCACTTATCGCTACCATCATAAAATAACAACCGATTTAATTTCGGTAAACTCCTCTATGGCAAACTTTGGCCCCTCTCTTCCAATACCGGATAATTTAACTCCCCCGTAAGGTTGAATATCAAATCTAAGTGTCGGTATATCGTTTATTACCACCCCTCCGGCTTCCGCATCATCTATAAATCTTGTGGATAGTTTTAAATCGTTTGTAAATATGGAAAACTGAAGACCATATGGAGAATTATTCATCATTTTTATAGCCTCTTCATAGCTTTTTACTTTTACTAAGCTAACAATTGGAGCAAAAACTTCTTCGCAAACGATTTTCATATCTTCTGTTACATCAGCTAAAATTGCTGGATAAAAATATTTCCCTTCCCTTTTTGGAGGCAGTATTGCCCTTGCTCCCTCTTTTATAGCACTTTGAACCCATTTTTGGGCTCTAATAGCAGCATCCTCGTTTATCAAAGGTCCCATAAAAGTATCAGGCTCATATGGATCACCTACTTTTAATCTGTGAGTATCTTCGGCAAGTTTTTTAGCAAACTCTTCATAAACATCTTCATGCACGTAAATTCTTTGTAAACTTATACAAACCTGTCCACTATTTACGAAGGCTCCAACGGCGCATCTACTTGCCGCAAGCTCTAAATCGGCGCTTTTATCGATATATGTTGCCGCATTTCCGCCAAGTTCTAAAGATATCTTTTTAATTCCGGCGTTTTTTGTTATTATCTTTCCAACTTGAACACTTCCGGTAAAACTTATCTTTCTTGGAATATCACTTCTAACAAGAGCACCGCCAACCTCAGCATCCCCATATACTACACTTAACATATCCGGTATAGCATAAGGGCTTTCTATAAAAGTTTTTGCCAACAAATATCCGGTATAGGGAGCTTCTGGAGTAGGTTTAAAAACTACGGCGTTCCCAGCAGCAAGGGCTGGACCTAACTTGTGGGCGGCCAAATTTAGCGGAAAATTAAAAGGCGTTATCGCAACCACTACTCCTAAAGGAACTCTTTTATAAAAAGATATGGCACTTCTGCCGCTTGGCATGGCGTCTGTGTTTATTGTTTCGCCGCATAGATTTATAGCCGCATCGGCACTAAGTCTCAAAGTCTCAATACATCTATCCACTTCAACTCTGCTAAAACTGATGGGTTTTGCTACCTCTTTTGTGATAGATAGGGCAAACTCCTCTTTATTTTCTTCAATTTTTTTCGCAACATCAAGTATCCACTCTACTCTTTTAGATAGTGTAAACTCTTTTGATTTTTCAAAGGCTTCTTTTGCGATATTTAACGCTTTTATTGCGTCATTTTCGTCACATTTTGGATATATCGATACAACTTTATCGTTAAAGGGACTTTTTATCTCTTTTTTTTCATCTTTTGTCGCAATAGTTGAGCCAAAATATATTTTTGCTTCTTGCATAAAAGCTCCTTTTGTTTTACTTAGCATTATTATATTTTAACCAATTTAGCTAAAATTAACCAACAACTTAACTACCCAGCTACTCAACCACTTAACCATTTTAACCAATTTGGACATTAGACATTAGACATTAGACATTGGACATTGGACATTGGACATTGGATATTGGTAAATGGGAATTGGGAATTAGGCATTTGGAATTTGGAATTGGGAATTGGGAATTGAGTCCTCTTAACATCTTATCTCCTTACCCCCTTACCTCCTTACCCCCTTACGCCCTTCTCCCTTCTCCCTTC
>NZ_CEXZHP010000044.1:0-9941 GCF_982775275.1 Nitrosophilus sp. | reverse complement strand
CTTCCAAATCATCGGGCGCAATAAACGGATTGAACCTTTCGATGCAAAGCTCGTAACCGAGAAGCTTTAAAATAGCGTTAAATTTTGCGATACTGACGTTCCCAAGCTCTCCGTTTTCCAATTTGGATAAAGTAGGACGGCTAATATTTGCTATTTTACAAAACTCTTCTTGCGTGTAGCCTTTTTCTTTGCGAAGTTTTCTTATCGTTTTTCCTATCGTGAATAATCTCAATTGGCAACTCCTTGAAATTTTGATTATGGTGTTTCAAAGAAAAATTCCAAATATTTAAGATTCTATTTCCAATCTCTTTAAAATGGGAATTTTCTTTAATATACTCTCTCAGTTCGTTTATCGACATATTCAAAGCCTCAATACATTCGTTATACATATCCAAAGCCTCTTTATGGCTTAATTTGCAATATTTTTCCCCAAAATCTATCAGCTCGTTTTTGCCATACCATATTTTCTTGCCGTTTAGCGTCAAAGCCGGTTTGTCTTTATATATATAAGCAACCGTATTTACCACATCGTAAGCGGGCGAGATTCTGATATCGCTAAAATCGTCTCTATAAACGATTCCGAAATTTTTTAGATGGGCATCTCCGTTTTTTAGCAGGTAATTCATTATTATCGTCTTATATAGCTGTTTGGACGAATATTCCTCTTTTGTTGAAAAACCTAAGATAGCTTTTGCCACCTGTTCGTAACTGCCCCTATATTTACCAACTCTATTCTTTCCAAGCAGAACAAGAGCCTCTTCAAAACCTAAATACTCATTGCTGTTTTTATCGTAAGTAAATTTTTCTATCAAAAGGAATTTTTTGTTTTTGGAAAGTTTGATATTGGGTATTTCAATCCCGGCTTTTTTTAAAGCTCTCATACAAAAATATTCGTTTTCCGCCAAATACGGATATTCGTCACCCCAAGTTTTTACAATATACTCTTTGGTTTCGATATTTTCCTTATCTTTTACGACGGCTATCGATTTTGGCTGAATCCCGCTAAGTGCGTTTTTTTCCAAAAATCTATCAAGTATATTTTTAAAAGTGTCCTCGCTGTCATAATTTAAGATCTCTTCTATATCGATAGGCATAAAAACTTTTTTGTCGTTTTCGGTTTTAAAGTTTATCCTGCCTTCTATATTGTTTGCTAAAAGCGAAAAAATTAAAAAATCGTTAACTTCGCCATACTCTTTTGCGATAATGTTTTTAAATATCTCAAACAAATAGCCTTCAGGCAGATACATCTCAAAATATGGATGCAGATAATGCTCGTTTATATAAAACTTATGATTTGCCGGCATTCTTAAAGAGATTGAATCCTGTAAAGATACGTTATCCAAATAGCGCAAAAAATATTTGTAGCCGTCTTTGTTTAATTCGGCGATTAAATTATTTGAATGATATATCTCTATCATCGCATTTCCTTTGTAAAAATTATTTTACATTATACCAAAAAATCGAACAATTGTTAAATAACTTTTACAAAAATAATATAATCACACGGGTTATAATCACGCAGGTTGTTATTAGGGCAAAAACAAAAATATGCTATAATTATGAAACAAATCATAATGAAAGCGAACATAATGTTTATAGACAGAATCGATGAATTGAAAAAAGATCGATATAGTCGCTTTTGATGACGAAAATATCGCTTTTATTGAGTGCAAATATCAGGAAAACGTGGATAAAGAGAAGGCTTTAAAAAGGCTTATCCAAAAATCGAAAGCCGTTAAGCACGACAAAAAAGAGCATTTTTTGGTTGTTGGCAAAAAGGATATTGACAAGATAGAGTTTTGATATCTTAAAGTAGATCCAGCTTCCTTGATATCTCCCGGTATAATCTAAACAATTATACAAAAATTACCCGGTATAGCAGATAAAATCAAAAAAATTTTGCGGATTGCCTCAAATTCTTGAAATTTCCTCTTTTTTTTCGAAACAAAAAAAAATAAAATTACGTAAATACAATTTTTTCGCAAAGGATTGACAATGGGATGGCTTATTCTGTTTTTCATTATCGGGCTGATAATTTTATGGATCGGCGCTACGGGCAAATTGGGCGACAAGATAAAAAAAGAGTTCGGGGAGAGGTTAAAAAAGATGCACCATATAAACGCACTCTATAAAATTATTACGCTAAAAGACGATAACGGCGCATATCTTGCCTTTTTGCACGACGGAGAGCTTTATTATAAAAAAATAAAACTTATGGAAGTGCAAAGAGATTTTGCGAGCGACGTCAAAATGGCGGTTAGATCTACGCCTTTTCATCAGATGGCATCGACTCTTATCCATAAGGCGGTATTGAAAGTGGTGCTGGAGGACAATTCTGTTATCGATATAGACATAAGCGCAAACCACATACCGGTTATCCAAATGATCCAAAGGGACATTGCGGCGCACAGAGCCTCTTTTTCCAAAAAGGCTTAACCTTTTTTATAACGCAACTATTATTCACTCGGTTTTAATCTATAAAAAAATAAAATTTTTAAAAAGGAGTTTGATGAAAAAAAACAGATTAGAGGCGAAAATCCGCTTTGCGGAAACTTTGTTGCTTATAGGAATCGTTTTGTTTAACGCAATGTTTATTCTTTTTTTTTCATATATCAAATAAAGGAGTATGGTGAAAAATGAGAGATTTTTTCGATAAACGGTTTGAAGGGATGAAAGGGATGAAAGAAAAAAGGGTTTTCACGATTTTAACCGTCTTTTTCGTCGTTGTATTTTTTCCGTTTATTACGGGATCGGTTTTCGTTTTTTTTGCGATAGCCAAAAAGATCGATTCGCTTTTGGGAATGATAAATTTCTATCCGGCGACATATGCGATTATCTATTTTTTCGGTTTCGGGATACTGTTTTTGTTATATGCGGGATTTGTTTTGGCGGAAAAATACAAAGAGAGAAGATCGGTTGTGTTTATAAAAGAGAGCAAAAGTGAAAAAAAGAGATAAATTTTTTCATCCATTAATAGTAAAATCGGCAAAAAAATAAAATTTCCTATATGTTTTTTCCGATTTTTTTTATATAATTTTTAAAAATCTAAATTTTTTAGGAAGAAAATGAATAAAACCGAAATCATCCAAGCGGAATTTGAGCTTTGGATCGCAAAAAGAAAGGGGTATAAAATGGAAAACAAAAATTGTGCGGACATAGAACAGAAAATGCTTAAAATGGAAAACGAAATAAGAATACTCGCCAACGAGATGAAAGATATACATCAACTTTTAAAAGAGATGAAACCCCATTTGGAAGCGAGAATCAAAGAGGGAGAAACAGTTGTAAAAACTGAAGATGGAAATTATGATTTAAAAATATTGCAAGAAGAGATAAAGGCGCTTGATAAAAAACTTAGCGAAATGTTTGATTCATTAAATAAAAATGATGAAGTTTTAGGAAAAAATGATAAAACTTTACAAGATACAATTATGGACACTTATAAAAGTTTAATGAAAACATTAGATAGGGCAACAGGAACTATAAAAGACCACACTACGCAAGAAATCAAAAAAGCAACTCAAAGCATAAACACTACAACAGCAATGGAGATGAATAGATGGTAGATGAATTATCTAATAACAAACAAAATGAAATAAACAAAGAAGAAAATAGCATCCAACAAATCGCCAAACCCCACGCCGAGAGGGCGGGGGAGAGCGTAGATAAGATAGTAGAAGGTGAGCCTATTAATAGTGAAATAGACACAAGCAATTTTACGCCCTTTTCCCATATCCTCACCCCTTTTTCGAGCAACATAGATTTGACTATCAAGATAAATCCTTCCGTTGAGTCCGATATGGTGGCCGTAACCCACAATCAGCTAAAAAACGTAACCCAAAGCGGGTATTTGGAGATGTTTCACAGGCCTTTTCCGCAATATACGGCGAAGTATAAACACATCGAAGATACGATTTACGACAAAGACGGCGACCCCGTTCCCGTTGACGAGAGGGCGGTTTCGAATATGAGGGTTTTGGTGAATCTATACAAGGAAAGAAAATGACAAAATCTGATATAAAAAATAAGAAAGTGGTAATCAAAATAATATTGCAAGATAGACCCGATATGCACTATGATGATGATAATTTTACAATAGAAACTGATATTAATGAATTTATCGAACAAATACAAAGAGCTGAAAATCTTGCAATAGTAATGAAGTTGTTAAAAGATTACGAGGAGAAAGAGGGTTTTAGGTATTGCCTTGATCTTGAAAATCTAAAACCTGATATAACGAAAGACTTTAGGGAAGAGTTTAAAAAACTTTTGGATGACCCTGCAAAATTTATTAATGTATTTGAAGGTAAAGGTTATAAAATTTAAAGAAAGTATTAGAAATATGTCAATTCTTTCTATTTTATTATTTATCTAATTTATTGTTTGATACGAAATTTATAATGCACTTTGTTTCTTTTACATTTGAGCATAAAATTTAGAAAGTTTTCTAAAATTAAGACAATTTTAAAGATATTTGTTGCTAATGTGAAACTACATATAATTTTTTCTATTCTAAAAACTAGGAAATATTCTAATTTTATTTTTGTCTTTTAAAATGATTCTTTTCACTTATTTGGAGTCTATTTATGCAAAATCCTTTGGTAGATATATTTACAAATCATGCGAAAGACGAAAACGGTCTCTCTTTGCTTTCGTCTCCAACAGGATCTGGAAAAACCCATTCAATGATTGAAGCGATAAGCAAGCTTTTAAAAAATAAAAAATTTAATAGACAGATTTTTTTTATTTCAAATAAAAAAAATATTGTTAAAGAGCCTTATGAAATGCTTTTAGATAAGCTTCAAGATACAAATAAAGAAGCTGTAGAAAAAGTACTATATCTTAAGAGCGATATAGACTTGGCAATAGATTTTTTTGTAAATGAAAAAGTTTATGAAAAATATAAAGACAAAATAAGTAGTGATTTAAGAAAAGAGTTTGATAAAGCTGCTAATTTTTTTCATATTATTTTTAAATTAAAAGATGATAAGGATATTTTAGAAACTAAAAGAGATAAAGTAAATAAACTAAAAGAGTTAATAAAAAGTAAATTTAAAGACAAAAAGCTTTTACAACAAAACAAGTTTTGGTTAAAAAAGCTTTTCCCATCTCTATATTTAAATGAATATGATGTTATCTTTTTAAATACAGATAAATTTATGAGTGGCTATTTTACTCTACAAGGATTAGAGAGTTTTTTAAATATTAAAGATAAAATTATTTTTATAGATGAGTTTGATGCGTCAAAAGAGAGAATCCTTAAAGCTCTTTTAAAGGATATAAAATCGGATAATATAATAGCAGATTTTTTATCTATATACCAAAAACTTAATAATTTACCTCCAAATATTGATGAAATTAAAAAGCTTTATGAAAAAACTAAAAAATATTTAGATGAAATTTATAAAGATTTTCATCTTGCATATCCAATAGTAAATAAAACAGATGTTAAAAAAGAAGCTTATATTTTGCGTGACGGAGACATTGTAATACCTCATATTTCATCTTCCAGACTCGATTTTTGTTTTAATGATAAAACAAATAAAAATGAAATTGTTCAACATAACAAAAAACGTAGTTGTAAATCTCTTTTGCAACTTGAAAGACAGATTATTTACTATCTAACATTTGGTTTTCCTATTTTTTTCGAATCAATGGCAAGAAAGTATAAGAAGTTTCATAAAAATATAGATATTTATGCGGCAAGAGAGACAATATTGAATAGATATAAATTAAGCGAAACAGAAAAAAATAAAATATTAAAACGGATAGTATATGCAAATTTAAGAGTTCAAAATATTAAAAGAGATAAGATAGTTGATTTTTGGGATAGGGGATTTTCAATCAGCTTTTTGCAAGATGATATCAATCACAATGAAGATACATATATTTTTTTTGATTATTTAAGCATTTCTCCGGAATATCTTATTTTTGCTCTCTCAAAAAAGAATAAAATAATCGGAGTTTCCGCAACTGTAGAGATAAACTCTTTGATACACAATTACAATTTAGAGTATTTAAAAAGAAAGCTTGGCGATAGATTTAAAACTTTAACCAAAGAGGAAACAAAAAAGATAAAAAAATATATGAAAGAGCTCAAAATAATTGAAAAAAAAGGTATAGAGATTAAGGTAAAATGGCTTCCAGAAACGCATAAAAAAAATTTAGAAGAGATTAAAGATAATTTATTTAATTTATTGTCAGATATAGACTACATTTTTTTGGAAAACTATATAAATAATGAATTGTCGATGTTTGAAAATGACATTATGAAAGTTAGAGCGCTTAGTTTGGCTTATTTGTTGGCCAGCTTTTTATATGGACATTTGATAAAGAAGGAGATAGATAGTTTTATATATTTTGGAAATAGAATAAATGATATCGAAGATATTATAAATTTTGCAAAAAAAGTGTCTTATCTGATATTAAAAGGAAAATTAGAGTATAAAAAAGAAGAGTTTTTTGAAATAGTAGACAATATTGTTATAAAAGTGAAGGCAAACGAGTTTAAAAATATAGGTTTAGAAAATAGAACATCTTTTTTTCTAATCACTACCTATAAATCGTTAATGGAAGGAGTGAATTTAAAACATAAATTTGACCCTAAAAATTTAGGTAAAAAAGTTGTTCAATTTGGCTCTTTCAATAGTGATGTATATCTAAAAGATATTGATGGAATCTATCTTGAAAAACCTACTTTTTTTGTAGATACAAAAGATAGTTTAATGGAAGATATTTATAACTATCTAACTCTTTATAATTTTTGTTTATATTATCATCCAGGCTACAATATAAACAGCAATAATGCAAAAGAGTTTGTTGAGGAGTTAAAAAAAAGAAGAAAAAAGGATATTGAGGGGATTTTTTTAAAGAAAAATTCAGGATTTTTTCAAAATAGAATAAACAGATTTTATCATGATTATATTGAAGATTTTTTTAACAATGAAATAGCTTATTTAGTGATACAGACTATAGGAAGATTAAATAGAACATCATTTAAAAATAAAAAAATACAAATTTATATGGATGAGTATTTTAAAAGATATTTAGAGAGTTTCTATTATAGTGAAGCATATAAAAAAGGGGTTTTTCTTGATAAGTTCAATAAAATTATTAAACAATCTTTAGAAAACAGCTCTTTTAATAACACAACCCAAAAGCTCTATGATAGATTTACCTATGAAGTGTCAGTCAAAAATACTCTAATAAAATCTGATATTGATGGTATGCTGAGTGCTATTTTCACTGAAGATTACACTAAAGATAAAGCTATAAGAGATTGGCAAGAGTTAAGAGAAATTGTATTGAGATATCCTACATTGAAAACTACTGATACTATTGAAATTGGGAGTAAAAATTTTAATGTTCCTAATATATATGTAAAGTTACCAATTTTATCAACCTGGTATAGCTTTTTAGGTAAATATGTTGGAGATATTAAAAAAGTTTCGTTAAAAGATAGAATTGGAGAGTTAGTTAGCGATGATGAGTTAAAACAGATTATGAAAATTAAGGTTTTAAAAGAGTATTTTGAATCAAAAGGATATGCAACATTTTGGCAAGAGGGGTATTTTTTAATGGCTCCAATAGTTTATAACAATATCTATAAGGGCGCACTTGGCGAGATTGTGGGAGAGTATATTTTTAGGAATGTTTTTGATCTTGAATTAGAAGATCTTGATAAAGACTCTTTTGAAGTTTTTGATAAAAGATATAAAGATGTCTATTTTGATTTTAAGTTTTATAAAGACACAACGATATGTAAAGATGATAATATGAAAGAGTTGACAGAAAAATTATTAAGAAAAAAAAGAAAATATAATATAAAAAAACTTGTAATTGCAAATATATACTCTAAAAATAGTAAAAGATTAAGATATTATGATGATAATATGAATATAGTTAATTCTATAGATGAAGCCACTATAGTTTCAATTCCATCAATGTTGGATTTTGAAAAAAATTCTATAAACATAAATTTGGTAGATAGCTATTATACTTCTTTTAAAAGGTGGCTTAATGTATGAAAATAAAGTTGAATATGTTTTTACAAATGAGATAGAAATCAACCTTAATATGGAGAAAATAAGAAAGGATTTTTATATATATAGAGTTTTATTGAAAAAAGGTGTAAGAGATTTTGCAAATGCAGTAAAAGAGATTAAAAATATATTTAATAGCAATTCGCTTGTTAAAAACGGAAATGCATATTTTGTAATAAAAACGCAAAAAGTTAATATAGACTTTTTTTATAAGTATATATCAGACATTAAAGAGGTGGATTTTGAGAGAGTAAAAAAAATTGTTACTTTGAAACTATTAATTAGAATTTTGCCGTCATTAAAATCTATAAAACTTTTTGATGAAGAAAGTGTCTCCTTAGTTGATGGTCTTTTTTATTTTGCTGGAAATGAAGAGGGTTTAGATGTAATAAAAACTTTGAATATAGATATAGAAGAATATGAGGATAAGTATTATCTAACTTTTGGAGCAAGAGTTGCTACAAAAGGGAAAAAACTAAGTGAAAATATAAAAAAACGATATATTCCTTTTACTTTTAAAATTTCCGCGTTAGTTAGAGATATGGAGATTGATATTGATGAAGCATACTTTTTAAAATCTCATAGAAAAGATAAAAAAATAAATATACCATATTTTGATTGGAAAAATTTTGAGTTTTCTAAAATAGGAATAGTTGCAAAATTTTTAAAAGATGTGGAACTTTATTTGAAAGATTATGTAACAATTGAGTTAAAAAAAGAGAGTATTGAAAAATTTTCAAAACGAAAAATATCAAATATTAAAAAAGATATAGATATGTTTGTAAAAGAAGCTTTGAAGTATGATATAAATATCGTTAATTATACAAAAATTAGTGAAGAAAAATTGATTAAAATATTTGAGATTTATAAAAATGCAAAAGTAAAGTTATCTAATGCACCACAAGAGGAGTGTTTAAATCTGATTTTACTTCATAATAAAGACTACTATAAAAATAATGATAATGAAGATCCATATAAAGAGATAAAGAAAAAATTTAAAAAAATAGCAACAAATATAGTAACTGTTGAAGCAATAGAGTCTCTAACCGATAAAAATGCAAAAATCTATATAGATGTAGTTTTAAAAGAGCTTTTATTAAAAAAATATCTTTTGAATAAAAAAATAGTAAAAAATTTTTGGATAAATAAAGATCTGTTATTTGCTTTAAAAAATGAGATGGAAGTAGGAAAATTTGTAATATATGGAATGAGAATAGATAAAGATGGAAATATACAATTTTTAAATTCATTAGAAGATTATAGCAATAGATATTTGAAAAAATTATCATATGAGCTTATAAAAGAAAAAAAAGTAAAATACGGGATTTTGGACTTAGAGAATAATGAAATTGTTTTAATTTATGAAACTATAAAAAAGCCTTTGCCTGATATAAAAGCTTTAGATATCGAATATAAAAAATATAAAAAAACAATTTTGCTAAAAAGGGAAAAAAAATTAAAATTGATTGAAAAATATAAAAATAACTGTGATAAAGATGTTTTTAATATATTAAAAATTTGGGCTGATGAAGAAAAAGATTTTAGTTTTTTAATAAAAAATCTATCAAAAAAGGAGAAAGAAAAGTTTTCTAAATTTTTAATAGAAAATGGATACAGGATAAACACAACAGGATTAAGAGGAAATAACGGTTATTTAGCTTATTTAAAAGATATTAGATTAAACCCATTAAATAATGAATATTACGCTTTTACATCTTTTGCAATAAATACAAAAATAAATAACTCCCCGGTTATTAGAAAACTGAATTCTTTAAAAGAGTGGTATTTTAAAATGTTAGAAGTTGGTTTTGTAAGAACCAATGATATTACAGTTCTTCCATATCCTATAAAACTGCTTAGAGAAGAAATGAATGTAACTAAATAAAAGTGTCACCCAAA
>NZ_CEXZHP010000043.1:1356-10076 GCF_982775275.1 Nitrosophilus sp. | reverse complement strand
TTTTGAAAATCAACTTTAAGCTCACAATTATCAATTTTTTTTATGTAAATAATATCATCTTTAGTTGTAAATTTTAATTTTTCTAAAACTTTTTTAAAATTTTCCTTTGTAATCATAGCTGATCCTAAAAATTTATAAAGTGAGCACTCTGAAAAAATACTCTATTTAAATACTATTTTGGCATATGAAATTTGTTTATTACCAAATCTCCGTCACCATCAAAATATAGATAATATAAAAAATCTTTTTTTATAGGATAACCGATTAGATATCTAATGGCAAGATTTGCTTCGAAAGAAGCTACCATCATAACTATCGGAGCAGCGATTCCTCCAGGAGTTTTGTCTGTTATCTTAAAAGCTTTAAAACTGCTTTTGTCAAAAAAACATACCTGTCCGTTAAACTCCTCAACGCTTGCGTATATCCAAGGGATTTTTATCTCTTTGCTAAATTGATCTATTTTTTGTCTTGTTTGCAAATTGTCTGTGCAATCAAGAATAAGATCATAATTTAGAGCTCTTTTTTTAAACTCATCAAAACTTTCGTTAAAAGCCAACGCTTTAACATAAGGGCATCTATCTTTTAAAAGTTTAGCTACAACATCGGCTTTATATTTTCCTTCATCATCCATTTTAAAAGCAATTTGTCTGTGAATATTATGTAAACTTACTTTATCAAAATCAACCAAATAGATCTCGCCGATACCGCTTGAGCCAAGAGCTATGGCTACAGAGCTTCCAAGTCCTCCACATCCAATAATCGCTACTTTTTTATCAAGCAAAGAGTTTTGAGTCTCTTCACCCCAAAGCTCTATCTGCCTTTTAAAATAATCTTTCATACTCACCTCTGTTTTGGGGCTATTTTATGATTAAAAGCATTTTTAAAACCCCACGCTTTTTTACACTCTTTAATATACTCTTTATCAATTTTACAAATTAAAAGCTCCTCTTTATCTGAGAGCATACTCTCTATCTTTCCGTTAGGATCAACACACATACTCTCGCCGTAAAATATCCATTTTATATTTTTATCTTTATATTCTCCTATTCTGTTTGCCCTCAAAAGATAAAAATTACCCAAAAATGCTCTTGTTTTTAAAAGCTCTCTCCATCGTAAATTTGAATCAAACGTAGAAACGGTTGGGATCAAAACAGCATCGACATTTTTTCTCATAAACTCGTCAAAAAAATAGTTAAAATGAACTTCATATCCACCTATTACTCCAAATTTTATACCATCGATATTAAATATTAGCGGCGGTTTTACAACTTCTATATCGTTTGAAAAAAATCTCTCTTCGTTCCAATGTTTATAATTTATCAATATCTGTTGATAATAATAACTATTTTTTTTAGGGGTAGAGAGCAAAATAGTTTTATAAATTTTTTCCTTTTGAACCAAAACCACGGGAGCCACTATCGTAATACCGTATTTTTTTGAAAGCTCTTTTATCATATTAACTTGATGATTTGACTGCTCTTTGATCATATTAATAGGAGTGTTTTCAATCTCTTTAAAAAATCTGTTTAAAACAAACTCGGGAAGTAGCAGCATTTTTATATTTTTATGTTTGCAAATCCTTAGATAATAATCCAATCTATTATGGCTCATACCAAGATAAGCCGTCTGTAATATAGCGCACTCCATACATTACTCTTTTGGTATAAAATTTTCTTTTTCTATCTCTTCAATCTCCGCTTTTGCGCTCTCTAACATCTTTTGCGCCTCTTTTAAAGCATTTATCCCCTCTTTATAAAGCTTAACGCTTTCATTTAGCGGAATTTCCGGATTCATAAGTTTTTCCAACACTTTTTTAGCTTCTTCTATTTTTTTCTCAAAATCGCTTGCTTTCATCTTTTTTCCTCTAAAATATCGTTAATATATTGGCTAAATTTATCCACCTCAACCAAAAAGGCATCATGCCCGTAATCGCTCTTTACTTCGTAATATTCGGCCAAATCCCCTTTTCCAATAGCATCCATGGCATCTTTAATCTCTCTCATCTCCTCAGGAAGAAAAAGTATATCTTTTTCAAAACCGATCAAAAAAAGTTTCGATTTTACAACCTCCAAAGCCTCACTTAACGAATCGTATCCTCTGCTTAGATCAAAAATATTTATAGCTTTAGTTATATATAGATAACTTAAAGGATCAAACCATTTTGAAAAGTTATAACCGTTATACTCAAGATATCTCTCAACCTCAAATCTACCAAAAAGCTCATACAAACCCTCATTTGCCACATAAGCTCTGCCAAATTTTCTATCCATCGAATAATGACTTAAAAAACTTATATGACCGGCCATTCTCCCAATAGCCAGCCCATTCAATCCCTTCTCTTGAAGCTCTTTTGGATCATATTTTCCGTTTTTAAAATTTGGATCTTTTAATATAGCCTCCTGAGCTACTTTATTAAAGGCTATTACCCACGGTCTTGTAGCATGAGTTGCCGCTAATGATATAGTATATTTTGCAAATCCCGGAAAATCCACGGCAAATCTAAGAGCCTGCATACCTCCCATACTTCCGCCGATAACCGCATGGATCTTATCTATCCCAAGTTTTGATAATAAAATCCTTTGAGCTTTTACCATATCTTTTATGGTAACAACCGGGAATTTAAATCTATAGGGCTTATCATCGGGATACATTTTAGACATAGGACCGGTTGAGCCAAAACAGCTTCCTATCACGTTTGTGCAGATAACGAAAAATTTTGAGGTATCCACCGCTTTTGCGTCGCCTATTAGATTATCCCACCATCCCGGCTTTCTATCTCCTTCATATTTTCCGGCAGCATGATGAGAACCGCTTAGTGCGTGACAGATCAAAACTACGTTGCTTTTATCTTCGTTAAGCTCCCCGTATGTTTCATAAACTATTTCGTAAGGTTCCAATATCCTACCGCTTTCAAGATATAAAGGATTTGTAAATTTCGCTTTTTTCGTAGTTATTTCCAATTATAACCTCTAATAAATATTTTAGAGACAATTATACCCAAGTAGGAGTAAGAAAATATTAAAATTTCGCAAGAGGTTTTATAATATATTAGTTTATTATCTATACTTAAAATCTTTTTTATTTAACAATTCTCATATAGGCTCAACTATCTTGATATTATCAAATTTTTTCAATTTTAATAAATTTTTATCTCTCGTAACAAAAATATCCACTCTTTTTCTATCTGCGCTACAAAGAATAAGTAAATCCTCAAAATCTTTAAACTCTTGTTCGTAAAAGATATTTTTGGCTTTTATAAAATCTGCCTGAGTCAAATAAACTATCTCTAACTCCTGAGATAATTTATCAATTGCTTTTAAAACCCTTATCTTATTATGCCCTTTTTTCTCAGTCAAAACATAAAAAATAGTTGTTAAAAAATCTCCGCTAAAATAAAATTTTACACTCTCATCATCTTTATATTTTAGATAAAACCGGACGCTATTTTTATGATTTTTCCTTGTGCTATCCAGCATATCCAAACATATGTTTGCGTCTAAAAAGATATTCACTCCCCACCTTTAGCTTTGGAATACTCTTTTTTCATCTCTTTTATATCAATATCGCCTATCATTCCATCCAGCATTCCGATAAAAGCACCGGTTCTTTTATTTGAAAGTTTTTGCACCTCATCAACAATATTTGGATCTTTAAGAATAGCTTTAAAATATGTATTTATAGCTTCACTAAAACTTTTATGTTTTAAAGATAATATCTTAGCAACATTCTCTACAAGCTCTTTGTCTAATAAAAGATTTTTTCTTATTTTGGCAACTCCCATTTTATACCCCCTGTATATATACATATTCTCATTATACGCATAATTAAAACATTTGTCAAATTGATATAACTTAATTTTATTTCATAGCTTCCTCTAAATCCTCGATTAGATCTTCAACCGCTTCTAATCCTATACTAAGTCTTATAAGCCCCTCGCTTACCCCGGCTTTAATTAACTCTTCCCTGCTTAACTGCTGATGGGTAGTTGAAGCTGGATGGGTAATGATGGATTTACTATCTCCTATATTTACGACTCTGCTAAATATTTTTACTCTATTTGCTATTTTTTTCGCCTCTTCAAAACTTCCAACATCAAAACTCAAAAGTCCACTTGCTCCGCCTTTTAGATATTTTTTTGCGTTTTTATAATTGATATCGTCTTCTAAAAGAGGATAATTTACTTTTTTTACTTTTGGATGATTTTTTAGCCATTTAGCGATTTTTAAAGCGCTTTGACTATGCCTTTTTATTCTTAAACTAAGATGCTCAAGTCCTTGAATAAAAAGCCAACTATTAAAAGGACTTGGAGCCGACCCCATATCTCTTAACAAACTAAGCCTGGCTCTTAAAATAAATGGCGGAAATGGAGCCTCTATATAAACAAGTCCGTGATAACTCTCATCTGGTTCGTTAAACATTTTATATCTTGGGTTGTTTTTTAACTTCTCTTTTGCAAAATCGGCCTCTATTATAATCCCTCCAAGGGCAAGCCCCTGTCCCGTGGTATATTTGCTTGTGCTATGAACCACTATATCTACGCCATATTCTATAGGATTACAAAGAATAGGCGTAGCTACGGTATTATCCACAATCGTTAAAATATTATGCTCTTTTGCGATTTTAACAATCTTTTCAAAATCGGGCACATCGATACTTGGATTTGTGATAGTTTCAAAAAATATAGCTTTCGTATTTTCATCAATTAAACTTTCCAACTCTTTTGGAGAGTGAACATCAAACATTCTTGCTTCAATACCGAGTCTTTTTAAGGTATGGGTAAAAAGAGTAACTGTTCCTCCATATAGCTGATTTGCGGCAATTATATTATCTCCGGCTTCGCAAACGTTTAATATGGCATAATTAATGGCTGCCATTCCGCTACTTGTAGCAAGTGCGCTTACGCCTCCTTCAAGAGCCGCAAATCTTTTTTCCAATACATCGGTTGTTGGATTTCCTATCCTTGTATAAATATTTCCAACCTCTTTTAGACTAAAAAGATCCGCCGCGTTTTCAACGCTATCAAAAGCATATGCGGTAGTCATATAGATAGGAACGGCCATAGTTTTTTGTTCATCTTTGGTGTAACCTGCGTGAAGGGCAATCGTCTCTTTTTTCATAATAGACCTTTATAAGATTTTTTTATAGTTTAATATAAGGGGTATTCTAAGAAGCTTAATAAAAAAATATAACAAAAAAAGAGACTTCGAAGTTAAACTTCGAAGTTTATACGTGATAGTTTGGAGCCTCTTTCGTGATAGTTACGTCGTGAACGTGAGACTCTTTTAGTCCTGCACTGGTGATCTCAACAAATTCCGCTCTTTCTTGAAAAGCTTTGATATCTTTTGCTCCAACGTATCCCATAGAGCTTCTTAGACCGCCTATTAATTGATGAACTACGTTTGAGATTTTTCCACGATATGGAACCATACCCTCTATACCTTCTGGAACAAGCTTGTCCGCGGCCGTTCCTTCTTGAAAATATCTATCTGTGCTACCTTTTGTCATAGCTCCTATACTTCCCATACCCCTATAGGTTTTATATTGTCTACCTTGATACATAACAACCTCTCCGGGACTCTCTTCCGTTCCTGCAAGCAAACTTCCTATCATAACGCTACTTGCTCCAACGGCTAAAGCCTTCGCCACATCTCCTGAGTATTTTATCCCCCCGTCTGCGATTATTGGAACGTCATACTCCATAGCCACTTGAGCGCACTCATCTATGGCACTAATTTGCGGAACTCCCACTCCTGCTACAATCCTTGTGGTGCATATACTTCCTGGACCTATACCAACTTTCACTCCATCCGCTCCTGCCTCTATCAGATCGGCCGTCGCCTCAGCCGTCGCCACGTTTCCTGCGATTACGTCTATAACAAGGGTATCTTTTATAGCTTTGAGGGTATCTATAATTCCTTGAGAGTGTCCATGAGCCGAATCCAAAACCAAAACATCAACGCCGGCTTCCACCAAAGCTTTTGCACGATCTAGTTGATTTACGCCGATTGCAGCTCCAACTCTCAATCTTCCAAAATCGTCTTTATTAGCGTTGGGATACTCTATCTTTTTCTTTATATCTTTTATTGTTATTAAACCTTTTAAATATCCCTCATCATCTACTATAGGCAATTTTTCGATTTTATGTTTATGCATGATTTCAGCCGCTTCTTCTAAGGTAATACCAGGTTTTGCTGTAATTAGAGGCATTTTCGTCATAACTTCGCTAACTTTTTTTGAGTAGTCTCTCTCAAACCTCATATCCCTGTTAGTAAGTATCCCAAGAAGCTTTTTATGTTCATCCACCACAGGCACGCCGCTTATTTTATACTCGCTCATTAGCCTCTCAGCATCTGCTAAAGTTGCATCTGGATGAACAAAAATCGGATCTATTATTATTCCGCTCTCACTCTTTTTAACTCTTTTTATCTCCAACACCTGGGACTCTATATCCATATTTTTATGAATTATTCCAATTCCCCCAAGTCTTGCCATGGCGATTGCGGCTCTATGTTCTGTAACGGTATCCATAGCAGCCGATACTAAAGGGATATTTAATGTTACGTTTTTTGTAAGTCTTGTGGAGATATCAACCTCTTTTGGCAAAACTTTTGAGTGTTTAGGTACTAAAAGCACATCTTCAAATGTTAACGCCCTTTTTCTTATTCTCATATCTGCTCCTATAAAATTCTTTTAGCTAATAGCTCTTTCTAAACTTAAAGCCCCATCAAAAAGAGTCTGCTCATCAAAATGTTTTGCTATAAACTGCAAACCTATAGGAAGACCTCCATCCTCATCTACAGGAAGGCTAATCGCGGGAAGTCCGGCTAAATTTACTCCAATGGTATAAACATCGCTCAAATACATCTCAAGAGGCGTCTTTTTACTTCCAAATTCAAAAGCAGGTGTTGGCGCCACCGGAGATAAAATAAGATCAACGCTTTCAAAAACTTTTATATATTCATCTTTTATTAAATGTCTCACCTTTTGCGCTTTAATATAGTATGCGTCATAATAACCGCTACTTAAAACAAAGGTTCCAAGAAGTATCCTTCTTTTAACCTCATCTCCAAATCCCTCGCTTCGAGTATTTACATACATTTGGTTCAAATTTTTGGCCTCTTTGCTTCTATATCCGTATCTTACTCCATCATATCTGCTAAGATTTGTAGAAGCTTCGGCCATAGCGGTAATATAATAAGCCGCAATATCATATTTTGCATCCATTAAAGAGACTTCAATTATCTCGTGTCCCTCTTTTTTTAGCGCATCAATCGCCTTTTGATATGCCTTTTGAACCTCTTTGGAGGCGTCTTTGATATAGTTTGGAACCACACCGATTTTTAATTTTCTATTTGGATTTAGATTTTGAGCAACACTTTTATACTCTATTTTAGCGCTTGTTGAATCTTTAGGATCATATCCGCTTATGATATCATATAAAATAGCCGCATCTTCAACATTTTTGGTCATAGGGCCTATTTGATCAAGACTGCTTCCGTATGCCGCAAGCCCGTACCTACTAACTCTACCGTATGTTGGCTTCATCCCCACTATCCCGCAAAATGCGGCGGGTTGACGTATACTTCCACCGGTATCGCTTCCTAGAGCCGCGATAGCTATATCAGCACCAACGGCCGCGGCGCTTCCTCCGCTACTGCCTCCCGGAACTCTTGATCTATCTTTTGGGTTTAGAGTTTTTCCATAACAGCTGCTCTCGGTTGAACTTCCCATTGCAAACTCATCCATATTTGTTCTCCCAAAAGGAGAAAGCCCGGCGTCTAAAAGTTTTTGAATAACGGTAGCGTTATATGGAGCAATATATCCTTTTAATATCTTGCTAGCACATGTTATTTCCCATCCATCAACCTGAATATTATCTTTTATCGCGATTGGAACCCCATCGCCATACTCATCAACGCTTATATAGGCATTTAACTCTTTATTTTCCTCTATTTTTTTTATTAGCTCTTTTTTTAACTCTTTTAACTCTTCTTTGTTTAGCTTTAGCGCCTCTTTTAAAGTTATCAACTCTTCCTCCTATATCTATTTACAAAAAAAATACCCGTTAATGTTATTATAATAAAAAACAGTATAGCTCCAACTATAACTTCTATTGGGACCGGCTTAGATAGATCCATTTAATACCCTCTTACATCTATCGCAAAGCCCGTTTTCCTCTAAAGCCTTATATTTCCAACATCTTGGACATTTATGAAGTTTAGCTCTTTTTATATAAAAAAGATCCCCTTCAACTTCAAACTCTCCCAAAACTTCGCTATCTATATCTTTCAAAACGCCGCTTATTATAAACCAATCCTCTCTTTCTGTCTCATCAATATCCAAAACCTTTTTTGATTCGGTCTCAATAACAAGCTCAAGAGAACTTTTAACTAATTTATCCTTTTTTAAACCATCAACAATCTCGTTAAATTTTCTTCTTGCATCAAGCATATAATCTTCGTCAAAATCGCTTTTAATCTCTTTTATAGATTCATATTCAAAATCGAAAATATCCTCATTTTCATTTTTTAATACCTTTGGTGCATGTTCTACTATCTCATCAGCGGTATATGTCAACACAGGAGCTATCAAAGTCAAAAGAGATTTTGCGATTATCGCCATCGCACTTTGGCTTGCGCGCCTATGAGGATCATTTAGCGCATCGCAATATAGTCTGTCTTTACAAACATCAAGATAGATTCCGCTAAATTCGTTAACGA
>NZ_CEXZHP010000043.1:0-1256 GCF_982775275.1 Nitrosophilus sp. | reverse complement strand
CAATATAGTCTGTCTTTACAAACATCAAGATAGATTCCGCTAAATTCGTTAACGATAAAATTGTTTAATATATTAAATCCTTTTGAAAACTCATACTCTTTAAAGTTTTTCTCCACCTCATCCAAAACTTTTTTGGCTCTGTTTAAGATCCATCTATCTAAAACTCCAAAATCTTCGATAATCTCCTCAAGATCGTTTATATTTGCCAACATAAATCTGAAAGTGTTTCTAAGTTTTCTATACTGCTCTGCAATCTGTTTTAAAATATTTTCGCTAATTTTCAGATCGCTTTTATACTCGCTCATAGCAACCCAAAGGCGAAGAATCTCGACTCCAAACTTTTTAGCCACATCCTGCGGCGCAACCACGTTTCCTTTGGATTTGCTCATCTTCTCACCCTTTTCGTCAACGGTAAAACCATGGGTGAGTATAGATTTAAAAGGAGCTTTATGTTCAATCCCGCTACTAATCAACAAAGAGCTTTGAAACCATCCCCTATGCTGATCGCTTCCCTCAAGATAAAGGTCTGCAGGAAATTTTCCGGCATCATATCTTTTACTTTTTAAAACCGCTCTCCAAGTAGATCCACTATCAAACCAAACATCTAAAATATCTTCTACTTTTTCCAAATCATCGGGATTTAGCCCGCTTCCAGGATATAATAGATCTTTTATCTCCATACTATACCATGCATCACTTCCAAACTTTTCAAAAATCATAGCAATATAGTTTAAAACTTTCTCCTCTAAAATAACCTCTTTTGTTTTTTTGTTTCTAAAAAAAGCAATTGGCACTCCCCAGTCTCTCTGTCTTGAGATACACCAATCCGGCCTATTTTCCACCATACTTTTTAATCTATTTCTACCCCATTCTGGAAAAAATTCTGTTTTTTCTATCTCCTCTAAAGCAATCTCTCTTAAACTTTTTGCTTGATCTTTTGGAGCTTTATCAACTGCTATAAACCACTGCTTTGTTGCTCTAAAAATAACGGGTTTGTGAGTCCTCCAACAGTGAGGATAGGAGTGCTTTATCTCCTCTTTTAGCAATAAAGAGTCTCCCAAAAGTTCTATTATTTTATCATTTGCCTCAAAAACGTTCATTCCCACAAACTCTTGGGGATTTGGAAGAAGTTTTTTTTGCACCACGCTCTCATCATATCTGCCCTCATCATCAACGGGCATTATTACTTCAAGATTATATTTTAAACCTACCCTATAATCATCCTCCCCATGTCCCGGAGCCGTATGCACCGCACC
>NZ_CEXZHP010000042.1:0-10094 GCF_982775275.1 Nitrosophilus sp. | reverse complement strand
TTTTAGTTAAAAGCTGTCCAGCCCTTCCGACAAAGGGTCTACCTGTTTCATCTTCGCTTGCTCCCGGACCCTCTCCAATAAACATTAATGTTGCGTGGGGATTTCCTTCGCCAAAAACAACATTTTTTCTTGTTTTTGCTAAATCGCAAAGATGACAGTTTAAAACTATTTTTTTTAACTCTTCCAAAGAGTTAGGCAGATTTTGAGTATTATCCTCTGAAATTTCTATAGGGTCTATATAGTCATATCCGAGCCATTTTAGATAAATTAGGTTTTTTAATATCTCTTTTTTTTGAAGATCGTTCATAAAAAAATGATATCTTAAAAGTAGTTAAAAGTAGCTAAAACGGGCAAAAGCCCGTTTTTATTATTCGGTAACTTCAACTTTTACAGGGTCACTTTCCCAAAGTCCATGTTTTGTGCAGTAGCTCATAGCAGTTAAAGTAAGGTTTTTTTGAGGTATAATATAAAAATCTACCTCTACTTGACTTTTTTCGTTTCCAAGTGTTCCAGGTGTAAAAGATGCCTCTCCAAGAAGTCTCTCTCCATCCCATAATTGAACATAAGCAATATAATGGTCAAAATCATCAGGATGAGAATATTCATTTCCGACTTTAACTTTTACTTTAAATTTTTCTCCTTTTTTTGCAGTGCTTTCACAATGAACAAAAGGAGAGTGTCTATCAATATAATCTTTTTTAGATTCTCTTTCTACTTCACTGATATCTACATATCTATTTATTTTTGGCATTTTGGCCTCCTTGTTATTTTTTTGTCACACCAATATTTTACCTGAACAATATTAAATTAGGATAAAAATAGTCTTATTTATTTTTTTTTAAAATTTATTTTTCAAAAGATTTGATTTGGCTTTTTAAAAGAAGAGCCAATAGCTCTTCTTAAACTATATTTACGGAAGTGACATTATGTTTTAGTCCAAGTTCATCTGGAGTGCATCCAAGAGCTAGACCTATGAGTTGAGGAAGATGTAAAACCGGAAGATTTATATCTCTTCCAACCTCTTTTGATGCGGCATGCTGTTTTACGTCAAGATTTAGATGGCAAAGAGGACAAGGGGTTACCATCATATCTGCATCATTATCTATCGCATCTACTAAAGCGTTTCCGCTTAGTCTATTGGCTGTGGATGGAGCCTGAAGGTCAACATGAAAACCGCAGCATCTGTTTTTGTGTTCATAATCTACGCTATTTCCTTCCAAAGCCTCTATTAAATCATCTAAACTAGTGGGTGCGTATGCAGATTCTTTAGTTTTATTTGTATAATGATGTAGTTCACTAGGTCTTATATTGTGGCATCCGTAAAAAGGTGCTATATTGAATTGACTTAGAGGTTTTACTACTTTTTGCCTTATTTTATCAAGACCGTAATCTTCAATAAGTGCGTATAAAAAGTGTCTTACACTTACTGTTCCTTTATATTCAAGACCAACTTCGTTTAATTTTTCGTTTACTTTTGCTTTAAGTTCTTCATTTTCATCAAGTCTTTTTTTTGTTAATGCCGTATTTAGTTGGCATGTATTACATATCGTTATCATGGGAAGATCCAGTTTTTCAGCATAACAGATATTTCTTGCGTTTAAGACTAAACTTAAAAAATCATCAAAATCTTGGAGATGGCTAGCTCCACAGCAGCTTGCTTCATCGAGTAAAACTATTTGGATATCAAGTTTTTTTGCTACGGCTAAAGTAGATTTTAAAAGTTCTGGTGTACTTTCTCTTGCGGTACATCCTGTATAAAGTGCATATTTTAAACTCATGATTTACCCTTTAAAATTTTGCTGTAGACGAGATTTGAATAAGTTTTTTTATCTCATCTAGATTTTTAGATTTTGGCATATTCCATGGCATAACTATTTTGCCTTTTTTCCACATCGCATAAGCTTCCGGAATATGTTTAAAAACGGCAAATCCTTCACTATAAGCTACAAGCATACCTTCATCTAAAATACCATGTTTTTGAATAGAGTGTTTAAATCCAACCGCATGGCGACTTGCAACGTTGTTCTCAACAACACCTTCTGAAAATAGCTGATTGTGAAGTTTTGTGATTTTACTCATAGGATCAATCTCTTTTGGACAGGCTTCGGTGCATTCAAAACACTTAACACAATCCCAAACTCCAACTCCAAGTTTATCAACTATTTTTAATCTATCCTTTTTATCATTATCTCTTACATCTGCGTTAAATCTATATGCTTTAACAAGGGCTGCAGGACCAAAATAGTCTTCATTTGCTTCATTTACAACCGGACATGCATAATAGCAGCAACCGCACTGAATACAATAGTCGGCCTCTTCTAACTTTTCCGCTTCTTTTGGTGTTACTATATTTTCACTTTCTGGATGTTCGTCGATTTGGGCTACAAGATATGGGATAATACTGTCATGTTTTTGCCAAAAATCGCTTTTATCAACTACCATATCTTTAATCGCTCTTTTTTTGGAAACTGGTTCAAATGTAAGTTCGTTTCCAAAAAGTTCTATCATATCGACCATTCTCTCTTTACAAGCCAATGTGCTTCTGCCGTTTACTTTAATAGCACAGCTTCCGCAAATTCCGTGCCTACAACTTCTTCTATATGTAAAACTTCCATCATGTTCCCACTTGATTTTATTTAATACATCAAGGACTACGTCTTCTTTATTTATCTCCATTTCGATAGTATCATAGTGGGGAAGATAATCTGTTTCTGCGTTAAATCTAAACACTTTTAAAGTTACTTTCATATTTTGCCCCTATTAATATTTTCTCTCTTGAGGTTCAAATTTGCCAAGCGTTACATCCATATAATCTAATGTAATATTTCCATCTTCATCCATATAAGCTAAAGTATGTTTTAGAAAATTTTCATCGTCTCTTTTTGTATAATCTTCTCTATAATGAGCACCTCTACTCTCTTTTCTAGCAATCGCACCTTCAACGATAAAAGCGGCATAATCAAGCATATGCCCAAGTTCTATAGCTTCTTGCAAATCGGTATTGAATGTTTTTGATTTGTCATCGATTCTAATATTTTTAAATCTCTCTCTTAACTCTTTTAAGATCTTTTTCTGTTTCAATAAAGACTCTTCGGTTCTAAAAACACCGGCATTTTCAAACATCGTATCTTGAAGCTCTTTTCTTAAGTTTGCCGTTTTTTCGTTGCCGTTGTTTGTAAGCAAAAACTCCATCTCTTCAAGCATTTTATTGGCTTCTAGTTTTCTTGCCTCTTGGCAGCTTATTTTTTCTAAATCTTTTGCTATGGTTTGCCCTACATGTCTTCCAAAAAAGAGAGCCTCAAGCAATGAATTTGCGCCAAGTCTATTTGCTCCGTGAACGCTAACGCACGCACACTCTCCAGCAGCATAAAGACCTTCAACAAACTCCTCTTTATTTTTTCTTACATGTCCTTCTATATCTACCGGAATTCCACCCATAGAGTAATGAGCCGTGACAGTTATCATAATCGGCTCTTTCACCATATCTTGACCTAAAAATGTGATCGCAAGATCCCTAAGTTCAGGAAGTCTTTCCATTATCTTTTTTTCACCAAGATGCGTTAGATCAAGATAAACAGCCATTTTATCTGGACCAACGCCTCTGCCTTCTCTGATCTCGTTTGCTATAGCTCTACTAACAACATCTCTAGGTGCTAACTCCATTTTTTCGGGAGCATATTTTTCCATAAATCTCTCACCAAGTGAGTTATATAACTTTCCTCCCTCTCCTCTAGCAGCTTCACTAATCAATATACCGCTACCCGCTAAGCCAGATGGGTGAAATTGAACAAACTCCATATCTTCCAAAGGTAGTCCGTGCCTTGCAAAGATACTTAAGCCATCACCTGTGTTTGCATGGGCGTTAGAGTTTATTTTAAAGGCTCTTGCATAACCTCCAGTTGCAAACATGACAGCCTTTGCATTAAAAATTGCAGGTTTTGAATCTCTTAAATTGTAAGCAACGACTCCGTAAGCTTTAGAATCTTTATATAAAAGATCTGCCACATACCATTCATCCCAAAACTCAACCCCTTCTCTTAAGGCTTGTTCATATATTGTTTGTAAAAGAGTTAATCCTGTTCTATCTTTTGCAAAACAAGCTCTTGGTTTGCTTTGTCCGCCAAAGGGTCTTTGAGCTATTTTCCCCTCATTAGTTCTGCTAAATGCGGCTCCCATTCTCTCTATCCATCTGATAGTTTCTGGAGCTTTTGAACACATCAGTTCCACAGCGTCTTGATCGGCTAAATAGTCGCTTCCTTTAATAGTATCAAACATATGAAGTTCTACATTATCCTCTTCGCTTAAGGCTGCGTTTACACCCCCTTGAGCAGCTCCAGAGTGACTTCTTAGTGGATGAAGTTTAGTAAGAACTAAAACGTCATATCCATTCTTTTTTAGCTCTCTTGCAGCGGCACATCCTGCAAGACCTGCTCCAACTATAACAACATCTTTTTTAATAATAGGTATATCCATCCAAATATTCCTTATGATGAAATTTTTTTGATTATATCATTTCAAAAGATAAAAAAAATTAAAATATTTTCAAAGATTTGATTTAAGAGCTCCTTTGTTACAATACTTATCAAAAAGGAAGTTATAAGGTGAACAAAGAGAGTTTTTTTATAAGTTTATTTAATAATAAGTTTATTGGCGACGATGGGGCAAAAATAGATGATATTATCTATAGTATGGATGCCTTTAACGAAGATGTTCATTTTAAAAGGGATTGGCTTAATTTTTTTGAAATAGGCCAAAAGGCGATGCTTGTAAATATCTCTGACGCTATTGCTATGAACGCAAAACCAAAATATGCTCTTTTATCGGTTGCTCTTCCAAAAGATATAAAACCTATATATATGGAAATGTTGGCTGAGGGCATAAAAAAAACGGCAAGAGATTTTGGTATTGAGATAATTGGCGGTGATACCGTGGCTTCAGATAAGATAGATATCTCAATAACCTTAGTTTCTCAAAATAAAAAAGCAATATTTAGACGTCCCATAAAGAGCGGATATTTGTTGGCCTATACCGGAGATTTGGGAAGTGTTCAAAAAGATTTAAAAAGACTTCAAAGAGGGTATAAAGTAGGCAAAAATTCAAAATTTAAAAAGCCTATCATTAGAAAAGATTTTATGAGAAGGGCCAGTAGGTATATAAAAGCGGCTATGGATATAAGTGATGGACTTTTTGATGATTTAAATAAGCTCTCAAAACTAAATAGGATTGGATTTAAATTTTTTAAAAAAATACCTAAAAGGGTAGGTTGCAGTGCAGAAGAGTATGAACTGCTGATTGCATTTGACAAAAGGGATTTAAAAAAGATTTTGCAAATTTCAAAAAAAACAAGAACAAAAATAACCGTTTTTGCAAAAGCAAAAAGAGCTTCTTATAAAAATATATGTAAACCTCATCACTTTTGAGGATTTGTTAAAATGGTTGAGTGGTTGGGTGAAAGGCTGAAGGTAGAAGGGAGAAGGGGGTAAGGTGGTAAGGAGGTAAGGGGGTAAGAGAGGGTTCAATTTCTAATGACCAATTCCAAATTCCCAATTCCCATTTCCCATTTTCCAATGTCCAATGTCTAATGTCCAATGTCTAATTTGGTTAAAATAGTTAAAATAGTTGAGTAGTTGAGTAGTTGAGTGGTGAGAAAATTAGAAGCGGTTTATAGCCAATTTTTTTAAAGGATGCAAATGGATAGATTATTTTTTTTGGATCATTCGCCGATCAATTTTTATTTTAAATCATCCCCGGAAACTTTTGTGGTAGAAGAGGTGCCTTTATATCCTTTTACCAACGATGGTGAACATCTTATTTTGAAAGTTAGAAAAAAAGATCTAACAACTTGGCAGATGCTTCAAATCTTTAGCGAGCAGGTGGGTGTAAAAGTTAAAGATATAGGATATGCTGGACTTAAAGATAAAAATGCTTTAACATACCAATATATATCCATTAACAAAAAATATGAAAAAAATCTGAAAAATTTTTCACATCCCAATATAAAAATCGTTGAGGTTTATAGACACAAAAATAAACTAAAAATCGGACATTTAAAAGGAAATAGATTTTTTATAAGAGTTAAAAAAGTTATGCCTGTTGATGCTAAAAAAATAGATAATATATTAAAAATAATAGAAAAAGAGGGTATGCCTAACTATTTTGGTTATCAAAGATTTGGAATCGATGGAGACAATTTTGTTTTGGGAAAAAAATTGGTTGAAGGGAAAATAAAAGAAAAAAACAGAAAAAAATCAAAACTTTTTATAAACGCTTATCAAAGTCATCTTTTTAATTTATGGCTATCAAAAAGGATTGAAATATCTAAATTTGCTTGCAATTTTAGTAAAAAAGAGTTAAAAACTCTTCTTGATTTGCCAGGGAGTATGATAGATGAGTTACAAAAGCAGTGTCAATTTTTTAAAATTTTACCCGGCGATATCGCTTCACACTATCCTTTCGGTAAGCTTTTTTATATCGAAGAAGTATTAGAGGAGGCCAAAAGATTTGAGAGTAGAGATATTACGGTTACCGGTCTTTTGCCAGGAATCAAAGCTAAAAGGGCCGTTGGATTGGCTAGAGAGATAGAAAAAGATTTTGATGATGATAGAATAAAAATATTTGGTGATAGAAGATTTGCTTGGGTATTTCCCGAAAATATACAAGGAGAGTATAAAGAGAAAAATGCTTGGTATGAGATGCGTTTTTTTCTACCAAAGGGTAGTTATGCAACAGTTTTGCTTGAAGAGATTGCCCATAGAAGTTTAAAAAGCTAAAGAATAGTTTTTTTTTGATAAAATGAGATAACAATTGAAGGATATAAAGGAGTTTTTATGAAAATAGAGGCAAAAGCAATGTTTTTTAACTCCAAAATGGACTATCTTCCTTATTATAAAACTTTTTATTTAGATATAGATGAGAATGCAAATCTTAAAAAAGTATGCGAATTAATAAAAAAACAAGATTTTAATTATGACTATCTTGATGGCTATTTTTATCTTAAAATAGGAGATAAGGTAGTAAGCAGTTTTATTAAAGTTAAGGATATTGTAAAAAATTTTGGTAAAGAGTTTACTATAGAGCCGGTATCAAAATTTAGATCGATAAACGATTTAATTATCGATGATAAAGATTTTTATAAAGCTTTTGAATTAATTAAGCCTTTTGCAAATAAGCGGGATTTTCAATATTTTAAATCTTTATATGATGTTCATTATGCTTCGGCTACTTTTGAATATTCTTTAGATTATATAGGAGATGCGGTTTTAATAGTGGCTTATGAGATTATCAAAAGAGATGAAAAAAATAAAGATAAAATTTTAAAAGCGATAAGCGAAAATGTTAGCGGACTTTGGGATTGCGAATATGAAAACAGAGTTTTTATGGGAAAAGATTATTCTAATATTATAAATGAGTTAAAAAATATGGCTAAAAAACCGGAAGTTGGATTTTTAGAGAGGATTTTTTATAAATTTTCAAAAGAGGCTAAAGCTCCAAAAATCGATAATATTAAAGGATTGAGTGTTGCGGTTTATTTTGGTGACGAAAAATTAAAATCTATTTTAAAAAATTATGGAGCTAATATAATAGAGTTTTCAAAAGAGAGAGCTTTGGCTGGTCAAACTTTGGTTGAGGTAAATCCGAAAATGGCTTTTAAAAAGGGTGGTGCGGTATTGCTTGATGCTATGGATAATTCAGCTGAGATTTTGGTTTGCGCTAAAGATGAGGATGCAAAATATTTTAGAAGTAATTTTAAAAATTTTGAAAAAACAACAAATAGAGAGATATATTTGGAGATTGTATCTTTTAGCGAAATAGAGTCAATTTTAAAAGAGGAAGTTAAATGAAAGCCGAATATAAAGAAGAGTGTAGATACGCAGACGAAATACATGAAGATACAAAAGAGGTTTTTGAAAAGTGGATGAAAAGATATGGTTGGGATATACCAGAGCTTGATGAAAGTTTGGCCGCAAAACTTATCTTAACAGAGATGCAAAAGGCGTTGAGTGAGCTTGAAGTTAAATATTGCGGAGGCGTTTGCGATACCGAGCCTCCAAGTTGCGAAACGTAAAAATAAAATTTTGTATTTTTAAAGTTTATTTAAAAAACAGACTACCAATTCTTACCATATTTGATCCGCACTCAATTGCCAGTTCAAAATCACTGCTCATCCCCATAGAGCATATTTTTGCGCCGTGAGGTTGTAGTGTTTCAAAAATTTTATAGGTAGTTTCAAAACTTTTTTTGATTAACTCTTCATCATCTGTATGAGCGCCTATGGTCATGACCCCTTTTAGGTTTATATGTTTTGTATTTTCAATTATTTTTAAATATTCATCATAAGCAAGTTCTGGCATTACTCCTGTTTTTGTATCCTCTTTTGCGCTATTTATTTGAAGTAGGCAGTCCATTTTTTTGCCTTTTTTATCAAGTCTTTTATCTATTTCCAGCGCTAATTCCAAGCTATCTAAAGAGTGCATTAAAAAAGGATCTAAATCTATTAAATGGTTGATTTTATTTTTTTGAAGTCTACCGATAAAGTGCCACTCTATAGGAAGATCCATAGTTTGAGAAACTTTTTCTTTAAGATCTTGCACTCTATTTTCGCCAAAAGCTCTTTGTCCAAGCTCATACAAAGCTCTTACTTCATTTGAAGAAACATATTTACTAACGGCTACTATTTTTACTATATGATATTCGCTTACTTTTAGTCTTGCATTTTCTACTCTTTGAATAATTTCATCAAAATTATCTCTAAGTCTGTATTTATCCATTTGAAACTCCCATAAGTCTGTTTATATCGTTATATATCCCAAGCCCCATAAGCATAATAAGTATAAACCAGCCTATCATAGTTAGTTTATATATCATCTCTTCGCTTGGAACTTTTTTTGTAATCCATTCATAAAGATTAAACATGATATGTCCACCATCTAATGCTGGAATTGGAAGAAGATTTAATACCCCAAGATTAACTGAAATTAGAGCAGTTAAAGAAAATAGCGCAACAATGCCCATTTGAGAAGCTTTTGCCGTAATATCCATAATAGATATAACACCTCCGACCTCTTTTAATGGAACAACACCCTCTATCATCTTCTCAATTCCAACAATTATCATTTTGCTTGCGGCTATCGTTTTTTCAAAACCAACTTTTAAAGCTTCAAAAAACGAGTATTTTATCATTATAGTATCTCCAGAAGGTGAGATACCTATCATTTTTCTTTTAACTTTTTCTCCAAATATATTTTTTGTTTCTAAAATTTTTGGATTTACTATTAGGAGTATTGGTTTATTATCTCTTATGATTTTTATTTTTAATGGCCCTTCATATTTTAATATAGCTTTGCTTATATCTTCCCATTTTATAATTTTTGTATCATTAATCATTACTATTTTGTCTTTTGGTTTTATCCCGGCTTCAAATGCGGGCGAATTTTTCATTACATCGCCTACAACCGGAGCTAATGTGTTGCTACCCATCAAAGCTATCGCAAAATATAATAAAAACGCCAAGATAAAGTTTGCAAAAGGTCCGGCAAAAAGTATAACTATTCTTTGCCAAGGTTTTTTAGAGTTATAACTATCTGGATCTGAACTTCTTTTTGTAGGGTCTAAATCGTCTTGCCCCTTCATCTTTACATATCCTCCAAGAGGAATAGCGCTTATAGCCCACTCGGTTCCTTTATAAAACTTTTTGGCAAGTATGGGGCCAAAACCTATACTAAATCTCTCGACCTTTACCCCAAAAAATCTTGCTGCTAAAAAATGTCCAAGTTCATGGAAAAATATTAAAAATGATAATACAAGTAAACTTACCAAAATGCCCATAAAACTCCTTAAACATTATTTTGGAATTAGGAATTTGGAATTGGGAATTAGGTAAAAAATAAAAAAATTAATTCACTAATTCCTAATTCCCGATTCCTAATTACTTTAGATATTCTTTAATATATTCATATCCAGAATAGAGTGTAATTATCACAGCTATCCATAAAAGCAAGTTGCCGCCTGCCCAGTTCATTATCAAAAAGCCTATTGCTATCATTTGAACGATAGTTTTTATTTTTCCCAAAAAAGAGGCTGCTACCTCTTTTCCT
>NZ_CEXZHP010000041.1:0-10246 GCF_982775275.1 Nitrosophilus sp. | reverse complement strand
TCGTTCTCTAAAAGAAAATCTCTAATTTTAATTATTTTGTTTTTCTGTTTTGATAAAAACTCTTTAACTTCACTTAACGCAGAATCCAAAATAATAGAAACATCCCTTGCATCTGCCAAAATCCTCTCTCCCATGCCATATTTCGTAACCATCTCTTCTGCTAATAACTTGGCTCTAGTAAGATCCTGGGCACAATTTGAAAACTCCTCGTTGTAAAAAATCTCCATAGAGGCGTAACCGGAAAGAAAAAGTTTTATTTTTGAAAGATACTCGTTTTTTGATATTATCTCTTTATCTATATCTTTGACTCCAGATCCCATTATCGAAATTTTGTCAAAATCAATCTCATACCAGTATGCGCTTAAAGCCTTTGCCGCTTGATAGGTAGCTTGAACCTCTTTTTCTTTCTCGCTAAAAGCTAAAATCTTTCTTTTACCATATAAAACCTTATCTCTAACCTCTTCAAAATCGCTCATTTCTACAATTTTTTTCCCTTTTCTAAGAGCACAAAGAGCAGCCTCGTTAACAAGACTCGAAAGTGCGGCTCCGCTAAAACCCACAGTTATTTTAGATAGCTTTTCAATATCTACAAAATGGGGGATCTTTTTTAAATACACTTCTAAAATCTCTTTTCTCTCTTTTGCGTTTGGCAAAGATACAAATATTCTTCTATCAAATCTTCCGGGCCTAAGCAGTGCTTCATCTAACATCTCTATCTTATTTGTCGCGGCAATTACTATAACTCCGCTTGAATCCTCAAAACCGTCCATCTCCGTTAAAAGCTGATTTAATGTAGCTTCCCTCTCATCATTTCTCATCCCTCCTCTAGCTTTTCCAACGGCATCTATTTCGTCTATGAAAATTATAGAAGGTGCCATCTGCTTGGCTTTTGCGAAAAGTTCTCTTACTCTTTTTGCCCCCATACCAACATATATCTGCACAAAAGCACTTCCACTTTGATAAAAAAAAGGAACTCCAGCTTCACCGGCTACCGCTTTTGCTATCATAGTTTTACCAACCCCGGGAGGACCAACGAGTAAAACCCCCCTTGGCATTCTAACACCAAAATCAATAAACTTTTTTGGATTTTTTAAAAACTCTATTATCTCTTCAAGCTCCTCTTTAACCTCTTCAATCCCCGCCACATCTTTAAATCTAACGTCAGAAATTATTGGTTTAATTTTTGAAGAAAAATCATCTATTTCGGGCTGAGCTATATTGATTTGATGTTTTATTAGAGTCTGATCTTTTTGTTTTTTTGTAAAAAAGATCAGATATCCAAAAAATGCACCAACAATAATAAGTAAAAAAATATCGTATATATAAGAATAATCCTCTTTTACGCCAACTGGAACCTTTTGATAAAGCTTTTTTAGATCTATACCCTCTTTTGGTATTTTATATTTTTTTCCAGCACTCTCGATATATAGATATTTTTCATCTATTTTGGCTCTATCTATCAAATCATTTTTTAAAAATGTTTCATATGTAGAATAATCGATCAAAATAGATTGATCCCTAACATAAGCAAATATCATAATAGCTACTATTAAAAATGCCGAAATTAAGGCAATTGTCTTATTTTTTTTAGAAATTTGCAAAGTTTCCCTCTTTTTTTGCTTCATATTCATCTATCTCTATCCAGTTTCCTTTAAGATCTTTTTGGCTTTTAATTTTTATTTTATTAAAAAATTGATCCAATCCCACATAATATTCATCTTTTTTACTCTCAACCAAAACCTGAAGTCTCTTTTTTTTGTTTCTAAATTCAAAATTTTTTCTATCTATAATCTCTTTTATCAATTTATGCCTCTTTTTGGCTATATCACCCCTTACCGTATCTTTCATATTAGCTGCAGCTGTCAAATCCCTTTTGCTATATGTAAATAGATGTATATGGGTTAGTGGAAACTTTTCTATATTTTTTAAAGCTTCCAAAAATATCTCTTCACTCTCTCCTGGATGCCCAACAATAAAATCGGTCCCTAAAGCGTATCCAAATGAAGCGATCTCTTCAAAAAGCTTTAAATCATCTTCAACCCTATTTCTTCTATTCATAATCTTTAGCAAATCATTTTGCGTATATTGCAAAGCTATATGAAGATGTTTTGCCATCCAAGGCTCATTTAATATCTCTTTAAACTCTTCATCTATCTGCACAGGCTCAATTGAGCCAATCCTAACTCTTCTAACACCTCTTATTAAAGAAACTTTTTTTAAAAGTTTAGCCAAGGAACTATTTTTGTCTTTTCCGTAACTTCCAACGTTTGTGCCGGTAAAAATAAACTCTCCAAATCCGTTTGAAGCAAGTCTTTGAATCTGATCTAAAATCAATTTTTCATCAAGACTTCTCGCGTTACCTCTAACATAGGGGATGATACAGTAACTACACCTAAAATCACAACCCTCTTGAATTTTTATAAATGCTCTACTTTTACCGATAAACTGCTCAACTATAGTCTCATCTATATGGTTTAGATCACCGAGTTCAAAAAAATTCTCTTTTTTTAATAGTTCAGAGACTTTCTCTTTTTCAGAGTGTCCAAAAACTCCTGAAACCTTATTTTCTTTTAATAATTCTTCACCTTTTGTAAAAGCACCGCATCCGGTTAAATAAATCCTTTTGCCACTTTTTTTTATTTTATTTATATAATTTCTAACACCACTATCAGCCGAATTGGTCACCGTGCAAGAGTTTACCACAACGATATCTGCGCTATCTTCATCAAAGGTGATCTCAAAATCCTTTAGTTTTGACATCATCACTTGAGTATCAAACTGATTTGTTCTACAACCAAAGGTTTTAAAAAAAACTCTTTTCAACTATTCCCCTCTTTAAATATTTTCACTATTTATAATACTTTTATTATTTTTTGTCAAATTAATAGTTTGAGTAGGATATGCTATCGTTATATCATCCTCTTTAAGAAATCTATCAATAATTTCTGTAGATATAGTGCTTCTAAGTGTTAAAGTTGCATATGAATTGGTCATAAACCATACGCTTATACAATATCCGTAACTTTCCGCAAAAGTATATACTCTAACATCAACATTTGTATTTTTTAGATGAAAAGCGCTTCTAAGTTTATTTAACTGCTTTCTTGTTATATCTATATAACCTTTTGCATATTTTCTTGCTATCTCCTTGGCTATATGATTGGCTTTTTTATGATTGGACTCAAAAGTTATATAAAAATTCACATTATCCCAAACTGTTTTTAATCCTGAATGAGTATAATTTGCTATTAAATCTGTAAAAATATAATTATTTGGGATAAATATTATTCTACCGCTTCTTGTATTTTCTCTATAACTTGTCAAAGTAATATCTTCTAAAATAGTCATTCTCAGCAGTGAAATATCTACGACATCTCCAACATAAACTTGCCCTTCTCTTTTTACTCTTATCCTATCTCCTACGTGAATAGAACCGCCAAAAACAATTACGGTCCATCCAAGAAGACTCATAAACATATCTTTCATAGCGATTGCTATACCAGCAGAAGCAAACCCAAGTATCGTTACAAGATATGAAACATTTTCAATATATGCAAAAAGAAGTATCAATATAATTAAAGTAGCGGTAGTAAAATTTATGGCTTTATTTGCCATATAAAATCTTTCACTATCTTTTATATATTTTCTAATACCCCATTTTATTAAAATGTTGATAAAAAATAAAATAACGATTATTGCAAAAATCTGAGCAGTTTTTTCGGTTTGTAGTTTTATATCTTCAGTAACTTTAAAAACAACCTCTTCTACTCTTTTTTCATAAACGTCTATAGTCTTTTGTGCCGTCTCTACTGCCGATTCAAAATCGTTTATCTCAGCTTCCAACGTTTTTAGCTGATTAAAAAGCTCTTGGGTTTTTAATATTTTGTATTTTTCATTTAAAAGATTTTTTTTCTCTTTTAAAATCGTTAATGTATGTTTTATCTCTTCTAATCTATTTTTATAATAACTCTTTTTTGAATTTAACTGTTTTATATAAGATATTGCGCCAATTATCGCTATAGGATTTTTTACGCTTGGGGGTTCGGGGATCTCTTCTGGTTTTAAAAGTTCTATAAAGGGCGATTCTTTATACTCTTTAAGCAATAATAGCTGACTTTCGATAACTTTTTTTTGCTCTTCAAGCTCAGCTATGCTTTTTTTATATCTTTTGGCAATTTTTATTTTTCTTTCTATCTTTTTCAATTCATTTAATAGTTTGTGATATGTTATATAGTTTGAATACTTCCTCGTCCATATATCTTTTTTTAACTTTTCGTTTATAAAATTTAATCTATTATCGATATATTTTAATCTCTCGGTTTTTGTGATATTTTCATCGTTTTTTTCATTATCGCTTGGATTTTGAGCAAATAACGAAACAGTTATAAAAAAAAGAATCGCAAATATCTTAAAATTTTTCATCTTTTTTACCTAACTAAATTTTTTTAAAACCTCTTTTATCGTTTTTCTTTCTATATCGCTTTTAAAAACAAAGTTTCCTATATGATTTGGTAAAACAAATTTGATAATGCTATCTTGGCTCTTTTTATCTAGAAAAAATTTTTCATAAAAGCTATCTATATTTTTAATTTTATATGTTGTAGGCAATGAATATCTCTCCAATAGATTTTTTACTCTTTTTGCTTCGCTATCATCTAACAAAAATACTCTTTTTGCCAATTCGTTTGCCATAACCATTCCGATCGCTACCGCTTCACCATGTAGATATTTTTTATAACCGGTTTCATTTTCTATAACATGGGCAAAAGTATGACCGTAATTAAGTGCTGCTCTAATATCCGATTCTTTTTCATCTTTTGCTACAACTTCAGCTTTGATCTCAACACTTCTTTTTATTGCATATTTTAAATTTTCTTCATTTTCCAAAGGGTGTTTTTCAAGCCATTCAAAAAAATCTTTATCAAATGTGACAGCCATTTTTATAATCTCCGCAACCCCTGCGCTAAATTCTCTTTTTGGTAAAGTTTTTAAAAAGTGAGTATCTATATAAACAGCTTTTGGTTGCCAAAAAGAGCCTATTAAATTTTTTCCGTATCTATTATTTATGCCCGTTTTTCCTCCCACGCTTGCGTCCACTTGGCTCAAAAGAGTTGTGGGAATTTGAATAAAATCTATCCCTCTTTGAAAAATAGATGCCGCAAAACCGGTAATATCACCTATAACTCCCCCTCCAAAAGCAATTAACATAGATTTTCTATCTAACTGATGATCAAAAAGTCTATCAAGTAAAAAATTTAAAGTATCAAAATTTTTATACTCTTCTCCATCTGGAAGGGTTATTATGTATATCTCTTTTGCTTCAAGATTTTTTAAAAGATAATCGATATGAAGTCCTGAAACTTTTGGATTTGTAACTATAGCTACCTTTTTATCAAATTTTATCTTTGATAAGGAATCGATAATTATTGGATAACTTTTATCTTCTTTCTTTACCAATTTTATATCTATTTTCATAACTACACCTTTTTTATTAACAAAAATTATATTACTTTTTTTCTAAATAATAGTTTTAAGATACGGGAATAAATATCTGATGAAATTTTTTTAGTTTAAAATATAAACACTCTACATCTGTGCTAAAAATTCTAAGCAGCCCTCTTTTTAAAACCTTTTTATTAAATGGTAAAAATTGCAAAATATTTTCTTGTTTTTGAAGCTCCCTAATAGGATTGTTTTTTGATTTTACAATTTTTATCTTTTTTGAAAAAATTGATGCAAGATTTTCATAATGCTCGATAATATCGCTTTTATCTTCATTTTGAGGATCTATATCGTAAAGTGTTAAGTTAAGCTCTAGCTGGGTTGATATATCAAATAGCGTAGAAGATATATGCTCTAAATCTCTATTTTTCGTTAGAAGTAAAGCGGACTCTTTTAATTTTTCGATAGGCTCATAAGAAATAGAAAAAACTGGCACCTTACTTTCATATAAAAGTTTTTTAATATTATAATTTTCAAAAAGCCTATTATAAATCAATACCATTCCTATTTTATAGGTGGATATATCTCTTGAAATTATTTTTTCGTCGTTATTTACCGTAAAATCTATTTTGACCTCTACGCTCTCACTCTCAGCAGATTTTATATTTTCTAAAAGTTTTACGCTTGTTGGATTGATAACCCTAATAATCAATTTTTTATCTTTTAAAATTTTATGTAGCCATAAAGCGTCTTTTAGCGATTTTAAAATCTCATCTTCTTTTTGCTTTTCCATATCTATAAACAGATAACTATTTGTTCCATAAGGTATAGGAAACTGACCTATTTCTCTTTTTATGGATCTATAAATATTTTTTAAAACTTTTGGTTCCCCTATCAATAAAAGCAGATCGTTTGGCCAAATCATAAGTTTTGGATCGGGAAGTAAAAGTTTGTTGTTTCTATAAATTGCCGCTATTTTCCAATTTTTTTGCTCAATTGAGCCAATATGTCTATATACATAGGTGCTTCCAAAAGGAACTAAAACTTCCATTATCTCACCAAGTCCCAAACCTACGTTTTGCGCTATAATGGGAACGTTTGGCAAATAATCCACAAGTCTATTGGCTAATATCTCGTTTGCGTTTAACAAAATAGCATTTTGATCATCGATATTTAAATCCCACTTATCAAAAATTACGATACTTATATTTGTATCTAATCTTCTAATATTTTCATAAGATGCAATTGTATCGATCTTATTTCCCATAACAATAACAACTTGGGAAAATTTTTCATCAAAAAGATTTGAAAGTTTTACAAAGCTTGTAGGGTCAAATTTAAAAAATTTAAAATTTTCCGTTTTTATTTCTGGCAAAATCTTTTCATCGTAATAAACGATAAAATAGCTATTTCCAGCTACATAATTTTGCACTACTCTTTTTAGAAAATGTTTTGCTACAATACCATCAGCCAATATTAATATATTTTTCACAAAAACCCTCAATATTTTTTTTGAAAATTAATTATATCAAAAAGGAAAAGAGTGGAATTTAAAATTGATGCGATAGATAAAAACGCAAGAGCCTGCACAATCAAAACGGCTCACTCAACTATAAAAACTCCGGTTTTTATGCCCGTAGGAACTGCTGCGAGCGTAAAAGCTTTAGATTCTAAGGATCTTTTAGAAATTTTAAATACCGATATAATACTCGCAAACACCTACCACCTTTATTTAAGACCTTCAGATGAAGTTATAGCAAAATTTGGGGGTCTTCATAAATTTACTAACTACCCAAAAAGCTTTTTAACAGATAGCGGGGGCTTTCAGGCATTTAGTTTGAGCGATATTAGCAAAGCAGACGATAATGGAATAAAATTTAAAAGCCATATAGACGGGTCAGAGCACTATTTTACTCCAAAAAAGGTTTTAGATATCCAATATAACCTAAAAAGCGATATTTTAATGATTTTAGACGATCTTATCGCCCTTCCCGCAACAAAAGAGAGACTAAAGTTATCGGTTGAAAGAACTACAAAATGGGCAATAGAATCTATAAAATATCACAAAAGCATGAAAGAAAAAGGAGCAATAAAAGATCAAAACATTTTTGCGATTATTCAAGGGGGAGTAGATAAAGAGTTTAGAAAAATTAGCGCAACGCAGCTAACACAGCTTGATTTTGACGGATTTGCAATCGGGGGATTAAGCGTTGGGGAGGAAAATAGGGCTATGTATGATACTGTTGAATTTACAACACCTTTTATGCCAAAAAATAAGCCAAGATATCTAATGGGAGTTGGAACGCCAGAAGATATTGTTGAATGTATAGAGCGGGGAGTAGATATGTTTGATTGTGTCATGCCCACAAGAAACGCACGAAACGGAACGCTTTTTACAACCTTTGGAAGATTAAATATTAAAGCGGCAAAATTTAAACTTGATGATTCACCTATAGATAAAGAGTGTGAGTGCTATACTTGTAAAAACTATTCAAGAGGATATTTAAATCACCTTTTTAGGGCAAAAGAGCTAACTTTTTATCGCTTAGCTTCTCTTCATAATCTCCATTATTATCTAACTTTAACCAAAAAGGCAAGAGAGGCTATATTGGAGAATAGATTTGAAGAGTTTAAAAAAGAGTTTTACGAAAAAAGGAGCAAAAAATGAAACTTGGAGTAAATATCGATCATATCGCTGTTCTTAGAGAAGCAAGAAAAATAAACGATCCAGATCCCATAGAAGCTCTTGGTATAGTAAAAAGAGCAGGCGCTGATCAGATAACTATACATTTAAGGGAAGATAGAAGACATATAAACGATAAAGACGCCAAAACTATAGTAGAGCAATCACAACTTCCCGTAAATATCGAGTGTTCCATTAATGATGAGATTATAGATATTATCTGTTCTTTAAAGCCAAACAGAGCTACGCTTGTTCCGGAAAAAAGAGAAGAAGTAACTACAGAAGGGGGGCTGGATGTAATAAAATATTTTGATAAAGTAAACGATGTTGTTAAAAAATTAAAGGATAACGAAATAGATGTCTCTTTGTTTATAGACCCCGATTTTGAAATAATTGCTGCGTGTATAGACACTCAAGCAGATATGGTTGAGCTTCATACCGGAACATACGCCAATATTTATGCGATGCTTTATAGCAATCTAAAATATACCCCAAACTCAATTAAAGAGTTAGAGTTATCAAGAGAGGAGTTAAGAGACAGACTCTCAACCGCTCTTGGAGAGTTGGAAAATTCCGCTATTTATGCGCAAAAAGGCGGACTTTTGGTAGCTGCGGGACATGGACTTAATTATCAAAATATTGAAGCTATATTAAAAATAGAAAATATTATCGAGTTAAATATAGGCCAAAGTATTATAGCAAGAAGTATTTGGGTAGGACTTGAAGAGGCTATTAAAGAGATGGTTAAAATTATAAATTTAGGATAATATATGAATAAGCCAACTATCGCAGTAAGTATTGGCGATATAAACGGAATAGGTATTGAGATAGCCTTAAAGGCTCATGATGAGATAAAAAAATATTGCAATCCTTTATATTTTATAAACTATGATATGCTCCAAAAGGCTGCAATACTTTTAGATATTGAGATCCCTAAAGATTTTGAGGTTGAATATATTGAAGGTAGCTTTAATATAAAGCCTGGAAAAATAAGCAAAAAAAGCGCAAAATTTAGTTTTGATAGCTTTAAAAAAGCAGTAGAATTTACAAAAAATGGCATAACTAACGCTGTTGTAACTCTGCCAATTCATAAAAATGCTTGGAAAAAAGCAAACATAAAATATAAAGGACACACAGACTTTTTAAGAGAGTTTTTTAAAAAAGAAGCCATTATGATGCTTGGGTGCGAAAAACTTTTTGTTGCACTTTACACAGAACATATTCCGCTAAAAGATGTCCCAAAAAAGATAAAAACCAAAAATTTAGAAAATTTTTTAATAGAGTTTTATCACTCTTTTTTAATAGATCAAAATTTTTCACAAATTCCCGTTTTAGGACTAAACCCCCATGCTGGAGATAATGGAGTTTTGGGAAACGAAGAAAAAATTATCAAAAAGGCTATTAAAAAAGCCAATAAAAAAATAGATAATGATATATACTTTGGTCCAACAGTCCCGGATATATCATTTATACCGAAAATGAGGGAAAAATACAATATATATGTAGTAATGTATCATGATCAGGGATTGGCTCCATTAAAAGCTTTATATTTTGAAGAGAGTATCAACGTAACCTTAAATATCCCAATAATTAGAACATCGGTTGATCACGGAACGGCATTTGATATAGCTTATAAAAAAAATAGAAACATAAATCTCAAAAGCTATATCAACGCCGTAAAATTTGCCTCAAACTTAGCAGCTAAAAAAATATAAGTATTCTTTCAACCTTTTTTCAACAGAAGCTACTTTCTGTTTTAATCTATTTTTTCTACCAGGTCTTATATCAAATTTCACTACGCTATAAACTCGCCCTACTCCCATCTTCTCCAAAGCTTCATACATTTTCGGTATCAGATCACTCAACTCCTTTACACTCTCAGCTTCTATAATAGTAGCCATAGGAGTGAGCTGATACTCAAATCCGCTATTTTTTATAACTTTTAAAACTTCGGCTACATACTTGCTTTTACTCTCTCCAACATCTGTTGGAAACATCGCTATCTCCATCAATACGCTCATAAAATCCCCTTTATTTAAAATTTTATATAATTGTAATAAATTGAACTTAAAGGAAAAATAGTTGGAAAGACTAAAAGATTTAACTCCATTTATAGTTATG
>NZ_CEXZHP010000040.1:0-10270 GCF_982775275.1 Nitrosophilus sp. | reverse complement strand
AGGCGGGGGCTTAAATTATGCCGGAGCGGTAGTGGCTGCAAAAAAAGGCTTGAAGGTTGCTCTTATTGAAAAAGAGTTATCCCATATTGGAGGAACCTGCCTGCATAATGGATGTATTCCTTCAAAACATCTTCTTCATTTAGCAAAAACAAATATAAAATTAAAAGATGAGGCTTTTAGAATAAAAGAGGATAGGATTAGATTAAAAATAGCTCATAAAAAAATAGAAGATATTATTAAAAAGGCGACAAAATCTATCATTTTTCAATGTGAGAGCGCAAATGTTGAAATTTTTGAGGGTAAAGGATATGTAATCGATAGCAATACGGTAAAAGTAGCAAACAAAACAATAAAAGGTAAATATATCATAATCGGAACAGGATCACAGCCTAATATACCTGATGGAATTGAATACAATAAAGAGAGTATTGTAACGAGTGACGAGATTTTAAATTTGAGTGATTTTCCAAAAAATATAGCAATATACGGAAGCGGTGCTATAGGCCTTGAGTTTTCGTCATTTTTTGCCGCAAACAATATTGAGACCACACTTATTTATAGACACGATTCTATATCAAATAAAATACACCCTTTAATTGTTGAAAAGATTGAAAAAGAATTAAAAGATCTAGGCGTAAAGTTAATGCCAAATACTCAGATTTTAGAAGCAAAAGATTTTGAAAAAAGTGCAAAAATAACTACCAATAAGGGGGTTTTTGATTTTGACAAGCTTCTTGTGGCTACCGGAAGGGTGCCAAATACTGAGGTGATAAAATATAACAAAATAGAAGTAGATAAAAAAATTGTAACGGATGATTTTTTTGAAACTACCCTCTCAAACCATTTTGCAATTGGAGATTGTAACGGAAAACTTCTTTTGGCCCACGCAGCAAGAGCCCAAGTTTTAAATGTGGTTGATAGAATCTTAAACAATAAAAAAAGATTAAATCTTAAAAATATCCCAAAATTTATCTATACCCTTCCGTTGCAATACGCCGCAATAGGTCTTACTAAAACATATCTTGAAAAAAATTCGATAGAGTATAAAGAATCGATCTTTCCTTTAAGCGCTTTGGCTTTATCATATGCTACAAAAAGCGAAGAAGGGGTGGTTATTTTATATAGCGATAAAGAGGATTTTATAATAGGAGCAGAGCTTTTTATGCCAAACGCAGAAGAGTTAATAGGCATAATCAGTGTCGCTTTGAGCGGTGAACTTGATAAAAAAAGCTTTTTAAAAGCCGTTTTTGCTCATCCAACCTTTAGTGAAGCGATGGAGAGAGCCGCAAGGAGGATATAGTAATGAAAATAGGAATTATAGGTGCTGGGAATGTTGGAGTTGGAATCGCAGATGCTCTAACATATTTGGGAATCGGAAAAGAGATAATTTTATATAATCGACATATTCAAAAAGCTTTGGGAGAAGTTTGGGATTTAAACGACTCTATTCCTCTATTAAGTAAAGATATATTCCATAAAGCTACCGACAATTTAAAAGATCTAAAAAATTGCAACATTATAGTCATAACGGCCGGCGTAAAGCAAAAACCGGGACAAACAAGAATAGATCTTTTAAGGGAGAATTTTATAATTATTAAAGATCTTATATCTAAGATAGATGAGATAAATCAAGAAGCGATCATAATAATGGTAACAAATCCTGTCGATATTTTAACAAGAGTGGCTATTAAACTTTCAAAAAGAGATAAAAATAAAATTTTTGGAAGTGGCACGGTTTTGGATAGTATAAGACTTAGAGAAGCTATAGGAGAGATAACAAAAATTAATAGAAAAAATATCCACGCGTATATAATCGGAGAACACGGAGATAGCGAATTTGCCCTATGGTCGGCATGTCATATTGGACCTTTGAGAATAGAAGATTTTGATATAGATGAAAATAAAAAGGTTTTTATTGAAGAAAAAGTTAGAAAAAGAGCCTATGAAATAATAGAAAAAAAAGGTTTTACAAAACAGGCTATTGGCGTTAGCGTTGCAAATATTATAAAAGCTATACTTGAAGATGAGAAAAAGATCTTTACTCTATCGGTTCCAATAGAGAAAAGCTGCGGTTGCGTAAAAGAAGATGTTTGTCTATCAATTCCGGTAGTTGTAGGAAATGATGGCATTGAAAAAAAGATGCTATTAAGATGTGATGAAGATGAGTTTGAAAAATTTAAAAATAGTGCAAAAAAACTTGATGAAATTTACAATAAATTAAATTTGGACTAAAAAATGAAAAAGAATAGGTTTAAAAGAAAATTTCCTTGGCAATCTCCAAAACTAAAATCTGAAGACCCAAAAGCATGGTCTTTAGTCAAAAAATTAATAGAGAGTCCAAACTATAAACTCGCAGAAGAAGATGTAGATTTTTTGCAGTCAGATGATACAAGAAGCATAAGATTGGAGCTTGACTATTTAAAAGCAGAGCTTATTATGAAAAAGATGGGTATAAAACATACTATAGTCGTCTTTGGAAGCGCAAGAATAATGGAGCAAAAAACAGCTATTAAAAAACTAAAAGAGGTGCAAAAAAGAGTTGAAAAAAATCCTACAGATAAAAAACTTTTACACGATCTACTTGTTGCCGAAAGAATGGTAGAAAAAAGTAAATATTACGATGATGCTAGAGAGTTTGGCAGATTGGTTGGAAAAAGCGGAAAAGGACCCCAAGATTCAAGTGTAGTTATAATGACGGGGGGAGGTCCAGGCATTATGGAAGCCGCAAATAGAGGAGCCTATGATGTTGGAGCAAAATCTGTGGGACTAAATATAGATCTACCTCATGAACAGTATCCAAATCCTTATATTTCCGAAGAGCTCTGTTTTAGATTTCACTATTTTGCTATTAGGAAACTCCATTTTTTACAAAGAGCAAAAGCGCTGGTTATTTATCCTGGAGGATTTGGGACTTTTGATGAACTATTTGAGACTTTAACTTTGGTTCAAACTCAAAAAACCGATCCTATCCCTGTAGTTTTAATAGGAAAAGAGTATTGGCAAAAAGCGGTAGATTTTGATTTTTTAAAAGATGAGGGTGTTATTGATTGTTACGATTTGGAGATTTTTTCTATAAAAGAGAATGCTAAAGAAGCTTGGGAATATATTTTAAATTGGCATAAAAAAAGAAGAGCGCCACTTTTTGACTAAAAGGAATAAGTATGGGAAATTTTATAAAGTTTTTTAAAGAGTTAAGCATAAAAGATGTTGCGCAAGTGGGAGGAAAAAACGCAAGTTTAGGAGAAATGTATAATCAGCTTACACCTTTGGGAGTAAAGGTTCCAAACGGATTTGCCGTAACCGCCGAAGCTTATAAATATTATATTGAAAAAAATAATCTTTTTGAAAAACTGAAAAAACTTTTTGAAAACTTTGATCCAAGCGATATAGATGCATTAAAAAAGGTTGGAAAGAGTGCAAGGGAGTTGATCTTAGAAGCTTCTATACCAAAAGATTTGGAACTTGAGATATTAAAAGGATATGAAGAGTTAAAAAAAGAGTATTCAAAAGATGTTAGTTTAGCCGTTAGAAGTAGCGCAACTGCCGAAGATTCGCCAACAGCATCATTTGCCGGTCAAAATGAGAGCTATCTAAATATAAAAGGCGAAAAAAATCTTTTACAAGCTTATAAAAAGTGTCTTGCCTCAAATTTTACAGATAGAAGTATTAGTTATAAATATACTCACGGTTTTGATCCTCTAAAAGTATATCTTTCAGTAGTAATTATGAAAATGGTTAGAAGCGATAAAGCAAGTAGTGGAGTAATGTTTAGCATAGACACTGAAAGCGGCTTTAGAGATGTGGTATTTATAAACTCCTCTTGGGGGCTGGGAGAAAATATCGTTCAAGGCTCAATCAATCCAGACAGTTTTTATATTCATAAACCAACATTCAAAAAAGGGTTTAGAGCAGTTTTAAAAAGAAAGCTCGGATCAAAAGAAAAAACTATGATTTTTAGCCAAAAAGAAGAGATTTCCAATTTGGCCGAGCAGTTTACCAAAAATATAAAAACTCCTATAGAAAAGAAAATGAAATTTTCCATAAGTGATGATGAGGTATTAAAGCTTGCCGATTGGGCTATAAAGATAGAAGAACACTACTCAAAAATTTACGGCAAATTTATGCCGATGGATATGGAATGGGCAAAAGACGGCTTTGATAATGAATTGTATATGGTCCAAGCAAGGCCAGAAACTGTGCATTCTCAAGAGGTAATTACAAAGTTTAAAATTTATAAACTTTTAGAAAAATCAAAAGTTATTTTAACCGGAAATGCAGTTGGAGAAAAAATAGGTGCCGGAGCCGTTAAGATTTTAAAAACTCTTGGCGAGTCTGATAAATTCAATGAAGGAGATGTTTTGGTAGCTCCTACTACAAGTCCCGATTGGGAACCTATCATGAAAAAAGCAAGCGCCATAATAACAGAAACCGGCGGTAGAACATGCCATGCCGCAATCGTTAGTAGAGAGCTTGGAAAACCAGCGGTTGTAGGAGCAAAAGATGCCACAAAAATTTTAAAAGATAATCAAAAAGTAACGGTAAGCTGTGCTGAAGGTGAGATAGGAAAAGTGTATGAGGGCATTTTAAAATATGAAATTGAAGAGGTAGATATCTCAAAACTACCTCGCCCAAAAACAAAAATTATGATGAATTTGGGAAATCCGGATATCGCTTTTTCATTGGCAAAACTTCCGGTTGACGGTATAGGACTTGCTAGAATGGAGTTTATTATAAATAACTATATTAAAGCTCATCCAATGGCGATAATCCATAAAGAGTTATTAAGCGATACGGAAAAAGCCCTTATTGATGAGCTCTCTTTTGCTTTTGAAGGAGATGCTGAGGATTTTTTTATAAAAACTCTTAGCGAAGGAGTTGCAACTATTGCAAGTGCGGTCTATCCAAAAAAATGTATTGTTAGAATGAGTGATTTTAAAAGTAACGAATACGCAAACCTTCTTGGGGGAAGACATTTTGAACCTATTGAAGAAAATCCTATGATAGGATTTAGAGGTGCTGCTAGATATACCCATCCAAACTATAAAGAGGGATTTGAATTGGAGTGCAAAGCTTTAAAAAGAGCGATTTTTGAGATGGGATTTGAAAATATTGTCTTAATGATACCATTTTGTAGAAGAGTTGAAGAGGCAAAAAGAGTTAAAAAAGCTTTAATTAAAAACGGGCTTGAAAATGTAAAAGTTTATATGATGTGTGAAATACCCAATAATGTTATCTTAATTGATAAGTTTTTAGAGATATTTGACGGAATCAGTATAGGAACAAACGATTTAACACAACTTACTTTAGGAGTAGATAGAGATAGCCAAATAGTATCTTTTGATTATGACGAAAGAGATGAAGGCGTAAAAAAGATGGTAAAATTGGCGGTTGATGGGGCTAAAAAAGCAAAAAAATACTCTGGGCTTTGCGGGCAAGCTCCTTCAGACTACCCTGAATTTGCCAAATTTTTAGTAGATATAGGTATAGAGAGTATGAGTCTAAATCCAGATAGCGTCTTAAAAATTATAAAAGATATAACAAAAATGGAGGAAAAATGAAACTAATACTTTTAAGACACGGACAAAGCCAATGGAACGCAAAGAACCTATTTACGGGCTGGATTGATGTAGATCTTAGCGAAAAAGGCAAAAATGAAGCAAAAAGAGCTGGAGAGTTGTTAAAAGAGGCAAACCTTTTTCCAAATATCTGTTTTACTTCATATTTAAAAAGAGCTATTCATACCGCACAAATTGCATTAAACTCACTTAATTGGGAACATATTGACGTTATTAGGAGTTGGAAATTAAACGAAAGGCATTATGGAAACTGGCAAGGGAAAAATAAAGATGAAGTAAAAGCCGAATATGGCCAAGAACTTTTTATGGCTGTTAGAAGAGGATATGATACTCCACCTCCTCCCATCGAGCCTACAGATGAAGATTATGAAAAAAGATTGCCAAAAGATTTGAAATATGAAAATATCGATATTCCCAAAAGCGAATCCTTAAAAGATACACGAGAAAGAGTTGTGGAATATTTTTTTGAAGAGATTTTTCCTTCATTATTGGTTTATAAATCTGTTTTAATAGCGGCTCACGGTAACTCTTTAAGAGCTTTGATAATGTTTTTAGAAAAAATCGATAAAAAAGATGTAAATAAAATAGAAATCCCAACGGGAGTTCCTATCGTTTATGATCTTGATAGTGAGTTGAATATAAAAGATAAAAAAATTTATCAACATTAAGGAAAATCATGGTAACGGTAACCTCTTACGGCGCGGCAAAAACCGTAACCGGCTCATGTCATCTGATAGAGTTTGAAAATAGGATGAAAATTTTAATTGATTGTGGGATGTATCAAGGAGTTGATGAGGATAAAAATTTTGAGCCATTAGGCTTTGATCCAAAAGAGATAGATTATCTTCTTTTAACCCATGGACATTTAGACCATGTAGGTAGAGTTCCTTTACTTGTTAAAAACGGATTTAAAGGCACCATTATAGCTACTGCGGCAACTTTTGATATAGCAAAAATAGTTCTTTTAGATAGTGCAAAACTGATGGAAGAGGAGTTTAAAACAAGATTTAAAAAAGCTCAAAGAAGAGGGAAAGAAAAAGAGGTAAGAAAACCTCTATTTACCGAAAAAGATGTAAAAAGAGTTTTTAAACAAAAAAAATTAAAAGTAAAATATGGACAAAAAATAAAACTTTCAAAAAAAATAACCGCTGTTTTTAAGGATGCTGGGCATATCATAGGTTCTGCGTTTATAGAGATCTCTTATCCTGAATTTCATAAAAAAAATAGCGTTATTTTCAGTGGAGACCTTGGAAATAAAAATAACGGCGTTTTACCTCCTCCCAAAAAACCAGATCCCACTCAAAATCTTTTTATAGAATCAACTTATGGAGATAGATACCATAAATCTTATGAAGATACAATAATTGAATTTAAAAAAGTAATTATAGAAACCCTACTAAATAGAGGAAATGTATTAATTCCCTCTTTTGCAATCGAAAGAACGCAACAGATACTTTGTATCTTGAAAGAGATGGATAAAAAAAGAGAGTTATCAAGAAACGTAAGAGTTTTTTTAGATAGTCCTATGGCAATAAAAACGACAAAAGTTTATAAAAAATATAAAAATCTCCTCTCAAAACATTGTAAAAGTTTTGGCAATCCTTTTAGTTTTCCCCAGCTAAGACTCGTTACTAAAGTGGAAGATTCAAAAAAGATAAACGATCTAAAATGGGGAAATATAATAATCGCCGGTAGCGGTATGTGTAACGGTGGAAGAATATTGCACCATTTTAAACATAGACTCTGGAACAGAAAAAATAGCGTAATATTTGTGGGGTATCAGGCAAAAGGGACGTTGGGAAGAGAGATCGTAGATGGCGCAAAATTTGTAAAGATTTTTGACGAAGAGATTATTGTAAAAGCAAAAATTCACACCATTAACGGATTTTCTGCTCATGCCGATCAAAGAGAGTTGCTTGATTGGATGGAAGAGATACAGGATTTAAAAAAGATATTTTTGATACATGGAGAAGAGGATAAACAGTTAATTTTTAAAGAGGTAATAAAAAATTATATGAATATAAAAGCCCATATAGTTGAACCTAAAGAGAAGATTTTTATATAAAGTATGAAGATAGAATTTATCGAAATAGAAACTATTAAATATGAAGACTCTTTAAAATTGATGGATAAGATCATAGATAAAGCAAAAAAGAGTAAAAAAAATTTTTTGATATTTTGTACTCATCCTTCGGTATACACAATAGGAAGTGATAAAGTGGATTATGAAAATATAAAAGTGGTAAAAAGTGATAGAGGAGGATCGATAACTTACCATGATGAGGGATGTTTGATGGTATATTTTATATTTCATATCGCATCTCCTCCCCTCTTTTACAAAAAAGTTTTAAATGTTTTTCATAATTTTTTTAAAAAGTTCTCAACTAAAATCTATTATGACAAAAAAAGACCGGGATTTTATATAGAAAATAGAAAAATAGCCTCTTTGGGTTTTAGATATAAAAACGGTATATCAAAACATGGAGTATCCATTCATATAAATCCCGATCTTAAAAAATTCAATCTTATAAAGCCTTGCAATCTTGAAGGAGTTATTGCTACCTCTTTTGAAAAAGAAAATATTGATTTAAAGATAAAAAATGCTAAAAAAATATTAAAAGAGTTAATATATGAAGAGTTTTGCAAAACCAAAAGTTAAGGCCCCATCTTTTGAGCTAATATCAAAAACAAAGACCATTTTGGATAAATATAATATAAATACAGTTTGTATCCAATCTTTGTGTCCAAATATAGCTGAGTGTTTTGGTAGAAAAAGCGCTACATTTTTAATACTTGGAAATATCTGCACAAGAGATTGTAAATTTTGCAATATTCTTCATAAAAAACCCAAAGATCCGGATTTAAAAGAACCTGAAAAAATCGCTAAAGCCATAAGTGAGCTGGGCTTAAAATATGTTGTTATAACTTCCGTTGATAGAGACGATTTGAAAGATTTAGGCTCTTTTATGTTTGTAAAGTGTGTCCAAGAGATTAAAAAAATAGATAAAAATATTAAAATAGAACTTTTAACTCCAGATTTCCAAGGTAAAACAGAAATTTTAGAAAAAATCATAGATTCAAAACCTTATAAACTATCCCACAATATAGAGACAGTAAAAAGTTTGTATAAAAAGGTAATGCCAGGATGTAGTTATGAGAGAAGTTTAAAAGTTCTATCTTTTTACGCAAAAAGCAAAATCATTACAAAAACTTCCTTGATGGTAGGACTTGGAGAAAAAAAGGATGAGTTAATAGATACATTTAAAGATCTGTTAAAAGCGGGAGTAAAACAGTTAACCATAGGCCAATATCTCTCCCCTTCAAATAAACATTTTCCGGTATTTAAATATTACAGTGACGAAGAGTTTGAAGAGTTAAAATATATTGCTCTAAAGATGGGTTTTTTAGCAGTGGAGAGTTCAAAACTAACAAGAAGCAGCTATTATGCAGATATTTTGTAAAATTTAATCAAAATATAGTTAAAATATAAAAAATATAAGGAGTTATCCATGATCGAATCGGTTTTAAAAGAGAATAGAATTTTTTATCCAAATCCTGAAATTTCAAAAAAAGCAAACATAAAAAGTATGCAAGAGTATGAAAAACTTGTTAAATGGGCAAAAGAGGATTTTGAAGGTTTTTGGGACCATTTCGCAAAAGAAAAATTAAATTGGAAAGAGCCCTACACTAAAGTTTTGGATGACTCACAAGCCCCTCATTATAAATGGTTTATTAACGGAAAACTAAATATTACAGAGCATTGTTTAGATAGACATCTTGAAAAAAGAGGAGATAAAGTAGCCATAATTTTTGAAGATGAGATAGGCAATATCCAAAAAATTACCTATAAAGAGCTTTACAAAAATGTTAACAAGTTTGCAAATCTTTTAAAATCTTTTGGAGTAAAAAAAGGAGATAGAGTTGTTTTATATATGTCTATGATTCCGCAACTTGCTATCGCTATGCTTGCTTGCGCAAGAATAGGCGCTATACATTCGGTTGTTTTTGCCGGATTTTCCGCAAACGCGTTAAGAGATAGGATAGAAGATGCTGCCGCAAAAATAGTTATCACTTGTGATGGAGGATATAGAAAAGGAAAAATCCATAATATAAAGGCCGTAGTAGACGAAGCTTTAAAAGAGCCCTTAAAAAGCGTAGAAAAAGTTTTAGTTTATGATAGAGATATTATAGATATAAATTTGGTTGAAAATAGAGACATAAAAATCAATAAAATGTTAGAAGAGATGGAAGAGGTTTGTGAACCAGAGATTCTTGATAGCGAAGATATATCTTTTATTTTATATACCTCTGGAAGCACCGGAAAACCAAAAGGCGTTCAGCACTCGGTTGCAGGTTATCTTTTGTGGGCAATAATGACTATGGAATGGGTATTTGATATAAAAGATGAAGATATTTATTGGTGCACGGCAGATATTGGATGGATCACGGGGCATACTTATATCGTATATGGTCCTCTTGCTACCGGAGCGACGACTATTATGTATGAAGGAGTTCCAGTTTACCCAGATGCCGGTAGATGGTGGAGGATGATAGAAAAATATAAAGTTACAAAATTTTACACTGCCCCTACGGCTATAAGGATTTTAAAAAAAGTGGCACCCAATGAGCCAAAAAATTATGATTTAAGCTCCCTTGAGATTTTAGGAACCGTTGGTGAGCCGATAGATCCTGAG
>NZ_CEXZHP010000039.1:4529-10338 GCF_982775275.1 Nitrosophilus sp. | reverse complement strand
ATCACCATAACAGATGATGATGCCGCACCAACCATTAATTTTTCAACTTCTACATATGGGTCCGCAATCAATGAGAATGTTGCGGGAACTGTTTATTTTACAGATTTTGTTATTCAAACTGCCTAATTGATAGGGAGAATTTGTGAATATAAAAGAAAATAGTATTGAAAATAAAAGTAAACCGCTATCATTAGAATTTTTAAACGATGTAAAATTAAAGATTCATGTAAGTGTTGGAAAAACTGAAAAAATGTTGCTTGAAATTATATCTTTAAAAGAGGGTGATATATTAAAACTTGATACTGGGATTGATGACTATATAAAATTACATATTAATGGGCAAACTTTTGCTCTTGGCGAGATGGTTATTGCAAATGAAAAATATGGTGTAAGGATAATCGATCTTGCTTGATAATATTGAAATTTTAAAATTTTTGGCTTCCTTTTCCATAATTGTTATTTTTATCTATTCTATATACTATTTTCTTTTAAAAAGCGGTTTTAATTTGACTTCAAAAGGGACAAAAAATATAAAAATTATTGAAAGTGTACATCTATCGAGAAACAAACTTTTATATTTGATAAAAGTTAAAGAGACTCTTTTTTTGCTCTCTTTAGATGAGAAAGGGATAAAAAAGATAAAAGAGTGGCAAGATGAGGCAAAGATGTCTCAAGGAACAATAGATGAAAAGAGTTAATTTTGTTTTTTTTATTTTATTTTTTTCTCCATTATTTCTTAACGCAGGAGTCGTTGAGGATACTATAAATCAATTAAAAGATTTGGATGTTACCTTAAAAATACTTTTTTTAATAACAATATTAAGCCTTGCTCCGGCGATCTTAATAACTATTACTTCATTTACAAGAATCGTAATAATACTTTCGCTTCTAAGACATGCGCTAGGAATACCTCAATCACCACCAAATCAGGTAATAATCGCACTTTCTCTTTTTTTAACTTTTTTTATTATGCAGCCTGTGTTTATGGATATTCATAAAAACTCTATACTTCCATATATGGATAAAAAAATTTCTGATATGGAGGCAATTGATAGAGCTAAAGAGCCTATAAAAAAGTTTTTATTGAAAAACACTAGAAAAGAGGATTTAAAGCTTTTTATAGATATGTCTAAAAAAAAGCCAAAAAGTCCTGAAGAGCTTGATATGATTACATTAATTCCGGCGTTTTTGGTAAGTGAGATAAAAATAGCTTTTGAGGTAGTTTTTATAATTTTTCTTCCATTTTTAGTAATAGATCTTTTAGTCGCAAGTATATTGATGTCAATGGGTATGATGATGATTCCGCCTATGATGATATCACTTCCATTTAAACTTATTTTATTTGTATTGGCGGACGGTTGGGAGCTTTTGATAAAAGCGTTGATAGAGAGTTACAAATGAACATAGATCAGGCTATAACATTTGTAGAGCAGATGCTTAAAGTTGCTTTAATGGTTGGAGGTCCTATTTTATTGACGGCTTTTATCGTAGGACTACTTATTAGTATTTTTCAAGCGGCAACGCAGATACACGAGATGACGATTACTTTTATTCCAAAGATTGTCGCGACCGTTGTAGCAATGATCATCTTTGGTTCGTGGATGTTTATGCTTTTAACAGAATATTTTAAAGAGACCTTTCAAAATTTAACAACAATATTGCAATGAAACCTCTAATAACTCCACAAGAAGCTTTATTGATAGGACTAATTTTTACTAGAGTAATAGCTATTTTTTTAAGCTTTCCTCTTTTAAACACATCTATGATTCCAACAAATATAAAGCTTTTATTGGTTGTTATGCTCTCTTTTTATATCTCAAATTTTGTAAAAGTAGATATAAATATTAAAGAAATTTCTGAGTATTTTATCGCTTTGCTTATATTAAAAGAGCTTTTTATAGGTTTTTCTTTGGGACTTTTAGTAAATATTTTCGTATCGGCTCTTTCGTATGCTGCGGAGATTATTAGCTATTTTATGGGCTTAACCGTTGTAAACGTATTTGATCCAACTTTTGGACAGATTTCAGTATTGAATAGATTTTTTATCCTTCTTTTTTATATGCTCTTTTTTTTAACAGATGCATATCATTATATACTTGGTTCAATAATTTTAAGTTTTGATTATATCCCTTTAGATAAATTTATAATAAATGAAGGAGTTTGGGAATTTATAATAAAATATTCAGCAAATATATTTATGATAGGTTTTCAGGTTGCTTTTCCTTTTGCATTGATACTATTTTTGATAAATGTAGCTTTAGCTTTGGTAAATCGTTTAATTCCGCAGATAAACGTTTTTATAGTGGGTTTACCTATGCAGATTTTTGTGGGGCTTGCATCTTTGGCTTTTGGTGCTTCAGTGCTTATTTATACTATCATAACTATTATTCAAAGGCTTGGTGAAGATTATGTGGATTTGGTAAAATTTATTGGATTTTAGATTTTTCCTCTTTTTTTATAAATTTTTGCCAAAATTTTCGCTATCGCTTTATATAGATTTTCAGGTATAAAATCTCCTATTTCGCAAGATTCGTATAAGCTTCTTGCAAGGGGAGGGTTTTCTTCTATTGGGATATTTAACTCTTTTGCCTTCTCTTTAATTTTTAAAGCTATTAAATCTTTCCCTTTTGCGACGACTTTAGGAGCTTGCATCTCTTTTCTTTTATAAGACAAAGCTACCGCATAGTGAGTAGGGTTTGTGATAACAACGTCCGCTTTAGCAACTTCTGCCATCATTCTAGTTAGACTCATTTCTCTTTGTTTTTTTCTAATCGCCGCTTTTATTTGAGGGTTGCCTTCGTAAAGTTTTTGTTCTTCTTTAATTTCATGTTTGCTCATTTTTATATTTTCTTCATATTCGTGTCTTCTAAAAAGATAGTCGATTATAGATATGGGTATGGATAAAAGAGCAAAAGCTAATATCATAATCAAAGTATATTTAACTAAAAAATAGGCATCCTGGTTTACCGCAATAAAAGAGAACCTAAAAACATCTTCAAGCAAAGATTTTATTAAATAGTAGGCAACCGTCGTAGCTATAACTAATTTTAAAAGATTTTTAGCAAGTTCGAACAACGTTTTTAAAGAAAAAAGTCTTTGAAGCCCAGAGATTGGATCTATTTTATCAAGTTTTGGGGTTAACGGTTTTAGTGTAAACATAAATCCAAACTGTGCAACATTTGATAAAAAGCCTATTATGAAAAGCGTTAAGAAAACTGGGAAAATAAGTATCGCCAATATTTTTACGGTTTCTATTATCGTTAGTTTGTTTTGACTAACTAAAAGATAGATCGGATTTGAAAATATATATGTAAAATAGGAGTGGAGTTTTTCATAAGCATAAGGGAAATAAAATATTAAAAAAAGTGATATAACAAGTAAAGAGGCGGATATTGGGATATCTTGGCTTTTTGCGACTTGTCCTTCTTCTCTGGCTTTCTCTCTTCTACGGGGGGTAGCCTTTTCCGTTTTGCTTGGGTCTTTTGCCATTATTTATCCTAACTATTTAGCTAAAGTTATGCAGTTTCTGCCCGCTTCTTTAGATTCGTATAAAGCAGCGTCCGCTCTGTTTATCAAAGAATCTATATCTTTATCTAGATCAGGATCATACTCAGCTATTCCTAAACTTATAGTTACATATTTTACAGTATCAAACTCATAATCTTCAACTGCCTTTCTTAACTTTTCGGCAAGTTTTTCTGCTCCTTGAAGCGAAGTTTCAGGAACAAGTATGATAAATTCTTCCCCTCCCCATCTAAAAGCAAAATCACTTTTTCTTATATTTGATTTGATTATTTGAGACAATTTTTTTAAAACATAGTCCCCAATATTGTGTCCATATTTATCATTTATTCTTTTGAAATAGTCGATATCAAAGATTATTAATGACATTGGTCTTTTATATCTTTTTGCTCTTTCAAGCTCAAAAGATGAGATTTCATAAAATTTGTTTCTATTAAAAAGTCCTGTTAATTTATCGGTTGCTGCGATATGTTTTAATTTTTCATTGATTTTTAAAACATAATATATAAAACCTAAAATCAATATAATAATAATATTACCAAGAAAAATATTATGCAAAAATATTGAATTAAAAACTCCAAACGTATTATCCTGTTCATACGATATTAGATAGCCTATATTTTTGCTATTTTTTTGTGTAGGTGAGATTGTTAAAAACGTAACTATATAATATTTACCATCCAAGAAGACATCTTGTGCAAAATTTTTCTCAAGATTTAATCGATCTTTGATTTTTTCTTTTAATATTTGGTTTATTTTGTGAATAGTTTTATTGTTTACTCTTGATCTATCTCTTTTTATTGAGCTCTCTTCATAAAAATAGTTTTCATTTATATCGCTTTGAATAAAAAGTTTTTGTCCCGTTCTTAACGCACTATTTGATATAAACTCTTTTTTTAGGATATATTCATAATCGCTGTTAAAAAGTTTAGTTAGCTCTTGTTTTAATATATCATATGTTATGGAAGTTTTCATATGTGCGATTAATTTTCCATTTAGAAAAAGTGGATAGTTATAAATGATTCCGGTTTCAATCTCTGTAAATTTAAACTCTTTTTGTAAAAAATCTAAATTTTTCTCTTTTTTATAGATAAAATCATCAAACTTATATGGCTGATGCATTCTTAAAAACACTTTCCCATCAGGAAAATAAAAAGTCATATAATAGATTTTATATTTTTTCAAAAGTTTATAAAAATTTAATAATCTATTATATATCTCTTTTCTAATTTCTACTATCTTAGTTTTTGTTGTTTGATTTTTTAATTTTTCTATTAAATTTAATATATCCTCTCTTTCATTTATAGAGTCATGAACAAAGCTGCTTAACATTTTAAAGCTATTTTTTGTTGCTTTATATTCTGAAAAAAGCTTTTGAACTTTTTGATCAAAATAGATCTTTATTCTTTCTTGTTTATCGTTATAAAAATAAAAAAATAAAAAAATATTGGACAAAATATAAATTGCTAAAAAAATGGATATCTTAAATAGATTTTTTTTCATTTTTTCTTTTTTAGATCTGTTAAAATTTTTACTATTTCACTTACTCTTTTTGGATCTACAAAATTTAAAGCCTCTCCCGCGCTTTTTGCTTTCATATTATATAAAATGTAAGCAGCTTTTGCAGGATCTTCAAGTTTTGATAGTTTCTCGCCAGCCATTTCAGGCTCCATCCCTTCAAAAGCTTTGGCCAATTTTTTATATCTTTCTTTATTAAGCTCTTTTTGTAACTTTTTTAGATTTTCTTTAGTGATTTTTAATTTTTCTTGTTCTTCTTTTATCTTTTTTAAAAGTTCTTCATTTTTTCTAATTTTCTCTTCAACCTCTTTTTTTAAACTCTCAAGCTTTTTTATCTCTATCTCAATCTCTTTTTTTTCAGCTTGAGCAAAAGAGTTTAATGATAGAAAACTAATTATTATAAAATTTACGAACAAATATCTCATTTGCAAGCCTATTTTCATTTTCACTTTCTTCTTTAGCCTTTTTAATTTCTTGTTTTTCTAGATAGCTATTAAATGCTTTTTTTTCACCCAGTATTGTTGATAGGATATCTTTTTTATACTCTAAAATCTCTTCTAAATCCCTTTTTTTTATATTTAATCTTTTTATTTCGTCTAAAATAGATTTTAAAAAAAGATCTTTTGATTGCATAGCAATACAATCATCAAAATCCTCATTTTCCCTTTTTTTATAAATATCCTCTTTATATAAGATATTTTTTTCTATCTCTTCCAATTTATTTTGCAAATCTTTTATTTCGTTTTGAAGTCTATTTATTTCGTAATTT
>NZ_CEXZHP010000039.1:0-4429 GCF_982775275.1 Nitrosophilus sp. | reverse complement strand
CAATTTATTTTGCAAATCTTTTATTTCGTTTTGAAGTCTATTTATTTCGTAATTTTTTTTTCTGAGATAAATATCTTCTTTTTTTTGCATACTATTTTTTCATCCTAGCAAGTTTAGCCATTTTTCTTTGCTCTTTTTGAACAAATTCAAATATTTTGTCTTTTACTTTATCTTTTACATTTTTAAATTTCAATCCATAACATAAAGAGACTTCTCTCTCATCTTTGTTTTCGATATTTGCTTCTATTTCATATTTTTCTCCAGCAAGTTCAAATTTTATTATAACAATTTCCCCAATGGATAATTTCACATCTTCTTTCTCTTCTGTTGGGATACAAAATTTTGCGCCGCTTGCGCTAATATCTAGTATTCTTCCGGGATGCCATATGATCTCTTCATTTCCTTCAACAAATTTTATTTTTCCTATCATTGCGGGTATATCTGTTTCTACTCTTGGAAACTCTCTTCTTTGAATTCTATTCATTTCAAAGGTATGAGGAAGTTTTATGATTATGTTGTGTCCTTCTTGGATTATTTCTAAGATTGTTGATTCAAAATTATATATTGCATCTCCCTTTCTTAAAAATGTCACTTTAACAGGTGAGTCAGGTTCTAATCCCTCTCTGCTCCTAACATCAATTAGTAGCCAATACATAAATTTTTCGTCTTTATCATATAAAGCTATATCAAAAGCTTGTTTTCCGGCTATAATCATTTTTCCGTTTTGAAACATTTCAATATCTTTTGAAAGTGAAAGAGGTATAAAGTTGTATACGATATTAAATCCAAGTTTTTTTCTCATATCTTGGACGAGTTCTTCTTTTGGGTTTGGATCGGTTTTTATATATAGATCAACAACCTTTTCAAAAGGTGATTTAAATTCGATTACTAAAAGAGGGTCTCTTCCCATTTTTTGGGAATATTCCCATAAAATTTTAGCCTCCTTATCACTCAAACCCCTCTCTTTGGCATAATTGAAAAAATAGCTGTGGATATTTTTTGATTTCATAAATTTTTGTAATAAAATACCCCCTACCAAAATTATCATAACACCTAAAATAAAAAAAACAATTATTAGTATAGAAGTCAAATCCGTTTGTGTCCAGTGCTCTGCGGCAAGCTTTAGAGTTTCAAATCTTGAAAGAGTTTCACCCAAAATGGATCCTTTATTTTGTTATTCTTTCAAAAAGTCCTATTACCTCTTCTTCGTATCCCAATTTTTTAGCAACATCAGCAAGATTGTTTATTATATCATTATCTAAAGGATTCATAGTAGCAGCTTTATAAAAAAATCTAAAAGAGTTTTCAATATCTCCTTTTATAAAAAATATTACTCCTAAAATGTTATAAATTGGAGCACCTTGGTAAAAAGATGTAATATCGTTTGCCGCCATTAATATATCCGCGCTTTTTCCCTCTTCAATCGATTTTTCTATCTCTTTAATCAATTTTTTCGTATTTTCTATCTTTTCTAAAAATTCTTTTTTAAAACTCTCTTTTACATCTTGGGTATCCAAAAGTTTTATCGCCTCATCAAATAGTCCCATCTGATAATAAGTTTGTATCAATTTTTTTAGAGTCTCTTGGTTATGAAAACTTATAAGAGCTTTTCTATAATAGTTTGATGCATTTAAATAATCAAAATATTTAAATAACGCATCACCGATCAATGTATATGCAGTAGCCATTGCTATATTTTCATTGTTCCAGTTTAGATTTTTAAAAAGTTCTTTAATGCTGTAAATATCTAAAATATCTCTAAGTAATCTACTTCTATAGCTAGTATCAATAAAAGATTCGGTTAAATAACGGTTTATAAAGCTTAAATCAGAATGTTTTATAGTTATGTTTTTTAAATTTTTATAAACATATGCGTAAAATGTAAAATCGTTATATCTATCTTCAAAGCCTCCATTTTGTATCAATTTTGATTTTTTTGTTACTACTCCCCAATTTGGAAGATACTCTTCAAGAGTTAAAGCTTGTAAAAGTTCTTCGTTTTTTTTGTACCAGTCTGTATAATTTTTAATGTTTTCTTCCTCATCTTCACTTATTAAAACCTCATTTGGATAAATTATATCTATATCTTTAAACTCATTAAGAATCTCGTTAAACTCATCTAATGTTTCATCTTCTAACTCTATATTTGGATTTACCCAGAGTATATACTCTTCTTTAGCCGCATTTAAACAACCATTTCTATGATCGGCTTCGTTTTTTGAGTCTATATTTAAACAGAAGATATTTTCATTGTTTATTTCTTTTTTTGATCCCGAATATATTATTTGTGATATATATTCGCTATTTTCTTCTAATGAGTTTAAAATTTTTGTAAAATCTTTTTGATTATTTTGTTTGATAATACATACGGAAAATTTTTGCATCATAGACCTTTAATTTAAATCTTAGATATAATTATTCTATCAAAAGTTATTTTAAATAGGCTATTAAAAAGGAAAAATATGCAAAATTATTTTCAAATTGAAGATTTGTTACAAATTTTAAATATAATAAAACTTAATTTTCCTCTAAAAAAGACAAGAGGCTGGGCTGCTTCCCCAGATTATATTAAAGTATTATATAGAGAAATATTAAAAAAATTAAAAGATAAAGAAAATATATTAATAGTTGAATGCGGTTCGGGAGTATCTACTATTGTTTGTTCATACCTTTTAGATAAATATTCTCCAAGCTCAAGAATTTATTCATTGGATCACAATATCGATTATGCAAAGGAAACTGCTAAAGAGTTGAATTATCATAAATTAAGTAATATCGCTAAAGTTATATATGCACCTTTAAAAAAATATAAGATTATCGACAATATATGGTTTTGGTATGAAACAGAAAAAATATTAAATGAAATTTGTGATAAAAAGATTGATATTTTAATTGTTGATGGTCCTCCTATGAGTGTTCAAAAAAATTCAAGATATCCAGTTATTCCTATATTAAAAGAATATATCGATTTAAATACAACTATAATTTTAGATGATGCAAACAGAATTGATGAAAAAGAGATTGTTAAAAAGTGGAAAAAAGAGTTGATCTTTTTTAAAGAGGAGTTTTTAGATACAGAAAAAGGAACATCTATCTTAGAGATAAAAAATTATTCATATAAACCTTTGATTTCCATATGCATTCCAACTTATAATAGAAAAGAGTTTTTAATAGAGGCGATTGAAAGTGCAATAAATCAAATATACCCCAATATTGAGATTATCATAGTTGATGATGGATCAGAGATTGATATAAAAAAAGAGGTTATAGAGTTATTTAATAATAAAAAAATTAGATACTATAAAAACGATGAAAATATGGGACGACCATATACTAGAAACAGATGCGTTAAAGAGGCAAAAGGTGAATATATCTTATGGCTAGATGATGATGATAAGTTAGATTTTGAAACAATTAGTTATTATATCGAAATTTTAAATAATTACGAAAAAGTTGATGTAATATACGGAAAATTACAAGTTTTAGATGAAAATAGACTATTTATAGATCCTATAGATTTTTATAAAAATAGTGCGCAACTTGCAAATAGCCTAATCACACAAGGTTGTGTAATTCCAAACCCGGCAACATTGGTAAAAAAAGATATATATGAAAAATTTGGACTATATGATGAGATGTTTTATAGAGCGCAAGATTATGAGTTTTGGAGTAGAATTGCATTAGATTGTAATTTTAAAAAATGTGACAAAATAGTTGCTAAATATAGGATTCATGATAATAATATTTCTACTGGTAAAATTTATAATTTTGATACAAGTTTTGAATCTGTTATAAAAAGAAAATTATTACAAAAAAATAATTATAAAAAAATTTTTTATTATTTAGATTCTGTATATGATATAAAAAAAGAGTTGTCTTTTTCTTTAATGAGAGACCTTGATATGTTTAATGCCATATATTATTGCTTTGATGAAGCAATTTCAAAAAAAGATGAAGAAGAGATATCAAAAAAAATAATTTACTCTTTAAAAATGAATAAAATAGATTTAGCAAACTATTTAATTGACTTTGTGGATGATAAAAATATAAAAGATATTGTAGATAAATATCAAAAGATCGTTAAAAAAATTGAGAAATTGTATAAAAGGGAAAAAAATAAAGAGATAAGCGAGTATTTAAATATTTTAACTACTTTATTAAATGATAATTGGATATCATTTTATATTAATTCTTTAATAAATAGGGAAAAAAATCAAAAATTATCAAAAAAATATGCTAGGGCAAGTTTAATTATGAATCCTTTTTCAGAAGAAAGTGAAAATTTAATGATAAATTTAGGCTATAAAAATCAAGAGATTAAAAATATTAAAAATAGATTGATAGAAAATGTAAATTTTTTGGAAGAAAATAAAAAGGATTTTATAAAAAAATTTTTTTAAAGAGTAAAAATGAAAATATCTGCCGCACT
>NZ_CEXZHP010000038.1:0-10374 GCF_982775275.1 Nitrosophilus sp. | reverse complement strand
AATTAAGAAAAATTTATTAAAATTTCGTCAAAATTCAAAATGATAACCAAAATCAAAAAGGATAAAAATGAGGAAAATGGTTTTATTAATAGCGCTTCTTTCGGCAACTTTTGCCAATATGAAATTTGCTCCAAATAAGGATTGTAAAGAGTGTCATCCAAAAATATTTGAAGAGTATCAAACAAGCATGCACGCAAACGCTACCATTTTTAAAGACCCTATTCACAAAGCAGTATGGGATAAACATCCCGCCAAAAAAAAAGAGTCCTACAACTGCGCAAAATGCCACACCCCTGCCGCAAATAATTTTAAAGAGCTAATAAAGCCAAAAAACGGCGTTTTGCCCGACAAAAACAACCCTACTCAAAATGATGCAGTAGCTTGCGCATACTGTCATAGAATAAAAGCTATAAAAGAGGACCTAAAAACAAATCACAATATTATCTCAAAAGAGCCAAAAAAATATTTTGCCACATTAAAAGAGCATATAAAATCTCCTTATCACGAGATAGAAACTACAAACCCCAACTTTTTAAAGGGAAACGTATGTATGGGATGTCACTCTCACAAAAGAAACAAGTTTGGACTAAATGTTTGTTCAACAAATGAAAACAGAGAGATTGAAAATGCAAATTGTGTAAGCTGCCATATGCCAAAAGTCAAAGGAAGCGTTTCTACCCTTAGAGAGACAAAAACTCATTCTTTTCACGGCTTTCCGGGAGCTCATGTTCATAATAAAATGTTAAAAAAATATGTGGATATTGAATTTTTGCCCCATTTGAAAGGGTTTGAAATAGCGATAAACTCTAAAATACCGCACGATTTTATGTTGCATCCAGCTCGCGTGGCTTTTGCAAAAATCGTAGTAAAAAGAGGTGATAAAAAGGTTTTTGAAAAGAGTGAAATTTTCGTTAGAGTAATAGGGGCTAACAATAAGCCAACCCCACCTTGGCTCGCAAAAGAGGTAGTAAAAGATAATATGATAAAATCAAACGAAAAAAGAGTTTTAAAATATGATTTTGAGTTAAAAAAAGGCGATAAAATCGTTGTGATGCTTGGTTACAAACTTGTTAAGCCACCTTTAGCCAAAAAACTTGGATTGGAAAAAAACAAAATCGCCAATAAGCCATTTATATTTAAAAAAGAGGTATTTAAGTTTTAATACCTCTTTTTTTCGCAAAATAAAAAATTGTGGCAAAAATAGCTCCCAACCCATCCAAAAGCATATCTTTTTGGGCATCCCAAATATCCCCTTGAGCACTTACATAATCAAGCCCAGCTTCTGGATTCATAAAAATTGTTGCTATCCATTCAATTATCTCATAAATTGACGCTACGGTAAATATTGAAAATATGGGAAATAAAAAAAGAATAGTTTTTGAGTTTACAAGTTTTTTTCTATCCAAAAATTCCGCGATTGCATAAGCGTAAAAGCCTACGGTAAAATGTGCGATCCTGTCATAATTATTTCTCTCCCAGCCAAAAAGATCGTTTACAAAATCAAAAGGGACATCTTTAAATGTATAATGTCCCCCTATCGTATGCATATAAACCCAAATACTCATCAAAAAATAAGCTGTATTTGAAAATCTAAATTTTTTGAATGTAAAAACCAATGGCAAAACTACAAGCAAAACAGTTATATTTTCCGTTAACCATACCACTTTATCTTTTGGATCTATAGCACAAATCAAAAAAAGAGCAACATAAATAGCCAATAAAATATGCGGAAGATATCTTTTAATCATCTCTCATCCAAAATATAGATCATAAATTTTTTTAATTTTTTCTTTTAAATGGGAAATACTAACGTTTCTACCCTCTCTGCAAAACTCTTTTCCCTCGAAAAATATTAAAATCGTAGGTGCGCTAAATATATTAAATCTTCCGGCTATTTGCGGAACTTTAGAAGAATCTATTTCAAAAAGTTCGATTTTTGGAAAATCTTTGGTAAATAGCTCTTTTATTTTTATTTTTAACGCATCGCAAACGTTACAATTGGGAGCTGTTATATATAAAAGAGAAGCTTTTGAAGATAAAACATTTTCCAACTCTTTAATATCTGAAATTTTATCCATCTTATCTCCTACTAATAAATTTTTATCAAGGCTAATTTATTTAAATTCTATAATTTTTCCTTTTTCGTTAATATATTCTAAAAATTTTTTATAAACCTCATCACTTTTTAATGTTTGACTATCTCCGATACATATAAGCTTTCTTTTTGCTCTGGTAATGGCTACGTTCAATCTTCTTAAATCTTTTAAAAATCCGATTTTACCCTCTTCGTTACTTCTTACAAAACTTATAATTATAACCTCTTTCTCTCTTCCTTGAAACCCATCAACACTCTTAACCTCAACTCCTATATCTTCTTGGCTAAGAAGAGTTTTTATTCGTTTAACTTGGGAAAGATATGGAGAAATTACGCCGAGGTCTTTTTCTTTTAAACCTATATCAATTAGCTCTTTTACTAAATCAACAGCGATATTTGCCTCAACTATATTTTCATAACTTGTAGATCTATCAGGTAAGCTCTCTTTTGCCTCTACTCCCTTTGTATCTACAAAAACCAAAACAAGATTTGGATCCAAAATATCTTTGTATTTTGTAGGCTCTTTTAAATCAAAATCGGCTAATGTATGATTTTTTACGTTTTTGTCGGCTATAAGCTCATTATTGTAAAAAAGCTGATTTGAAAAACCCATAATCTTTTCGTTCATTCTATATTGAACATTTAACATTTTAGAGTTTATTGGAAATTTTTTTATTAAATCTTCAAAAAGAGAGTTTTTTAATTTATCGGCTTCTTCGCTAACTACCGTTGGAGGAAGCTGTTTATGATCTCCAGCGATTATAAATCTTTTTGCATGCATTATAGGAATTAAAGTTGATGGAATAATCTGCTGGGAACCTTCGTCAATTATAGCTACATCAAACTCAAAATCTTTCAATATATCACTCATTATCATCGAATTTGTCGATAAAACTACATCACTCTCTTTAATAATATTTTTATAGGCTTCTTCCTCTTTTGCTCTAAGTTTGCTAACTAAAGCCTCTATCTTTTTATTGTATTTAATCCATGTTGCCATAGATTGTAACGTCTTTACGCTAACTCCCCTTTGGCTTTTTCCTTTTGCGGCTAATGTGACTATCCTATCATAGCTCATTCCCCTACTTCTAGCTTGAGTAGGTTTTGAATACTCTTCTCTTTTTTTAGCCAGCAAACCAACCTCTTCCCAGCCTTTTTTAATGGCTAAAGCTTCAAAACTCTCTTCATATTTAGCGTGAATACTAAACTCTTCAAGCTCTGATAAGATTCTTGCTGGATGTCCGATTCTAACTAAAGATATTTTTTTATCCGCTAGTCTACTTAGCATATTGTCAACGGCTGTGTTTGAATCGGCAACGGCCAATACTTTTTTACCTCTTTTAACCTCTTGCAAAATTATCTCTATCAATGTGCTGGTTTTTCCGGTTCCTGGAGGTCCGTGAATCAAAAAAAGCTCTTTACTTCCCAAAGCCAAAGAGGCAGCTTCTATTTGAGAGTCGTTTAAATTTTTATTTTCCAAAACAAAATCAACTTTTAAAGGAGGATTGGGCTCTTTTAGACCTAATGCCAGATTTCTTATATATCTTTTTGCTCCGTGAGCATCTCTTAGTATTTCTAAATTTTCTTCCATTCTTTTAAAAGTTATATCGTTTATATAAAGATCAACTCTTATAGATCCCCCATAAACCCATTTAGGCGGCATATTTTCAAAAGCGACAGTTATATAATATTTTTTAACTTCGCTAACGGTTCCGGTTACGTCGCTTTTTAGGGGCTCTCCTCTGCTTATTAAAACGATATCTCCAGATGAGATTTCGGTCTCTATTGGTCTATTTCTTCCAAATTTAACAAAATATAAATTAAATTTTTTTGGTTCTTTTTGCCCCTTTAGATCAAGTATGGCTCTTCCAAAAATCTCCCTCTCTTTTGCGCTAAAACCCTTAATTTCATTAATCTGTTGGGAAATTTCGGCAACTCTTTCTAATTCTATTAGATATTTATACTCCTCTACGAAATTGTGAATATATTTTATCTCCTCCTCTTCTGATATATTTGGTATTAAAGATTTTGGAGGTTTAAACTTTACCCTTTTTTTTAAAATTATCAATGTAGAGTTATTAGCGCGGTAGATATTTTTTATATCGCTTTTTTTAAGCTTCAATTTTCTTAGCTCTTTATTTAACTCCTTTTCGTCAGTAACTTTTGGTAAAATTATCGGTATACTCAAACTTGTCCTTTAATTTTTTTAAGATATTTTATAATAAAGGTAAAATTTATGCAAAAAAATATTTTTTTAGCGGCTTTTGAGGATTTTTTAAGTTCAAAATTTTTGACCTTAACATTAGCTCCCTTTTTTATAACCCTTATCATATTTTCAGCTCTTATTTTTGGAGCCGGAAGCGAATTTTTTGATATTTTAAACCAAATAAGTCAAAATCCGCAAAGTATCAACGATCCGCAAATTCAAGAATTTATAAAAGAGTATCCCATAATTTCTACTATTGCTGGTAGTTTTATTTTTCACGCACTTGCCGGGATAATATTTGGTATTTTGGGCACAGGTCTTGCTATCTTAGCTTCAACGGCCGTTGCTCTTATGGTAGTTGGTTTTTTTACCCCAATTATCGTCAACGAGATACATAAAAGACATTATGCCCATATACCAAAAGAGGGAGGAATAGATATTTTTTCATATATAATTTTGGTTATAAAAACTTTTTTTAAATTTATAATAATCTTTATTTTATCCATCATTTTATATTTTATACCCCTTTTAAATTTAATAGCGATAAATATACCTTTTTATTATCTTTTTGCCTCTTTATTGATATTAGATGTTGGAGGAGAGATACTCAAAAAAGATGAATTGGAAAATATTTTAAAAAATCACAAAAAAGAGCTTTTTGGATCTACGCTGATTTTATATATTATCTCTTTGATTCCATTTGCCGGTATGCTTTTGCAGGTATATTTTGTTTCGGTTTTAGCGCACCAATTTTTCAGATTAAAAGAGAGGTTTTACTCATAAACAGCTATTTTTATATCATCAAACGCACTTTTTGAATCTCCCATAGTAACTATTCCAGCACCCCCTTTATGGGAGATTTGATCATTTTTTATAAAAAAGCTCTCTTTTTCATTTAAATAGATTTTTATATCCTTATCACAAAATGAGGCTTTTAATATATTCCAACCATTTTTTAAATCCACTTTTTTGTGAAATATTTTTTTAACTTTTCCGTTTTTAACTACAAAAAAAGATAACTCTTTTTTGATAAAATCTAAAAGAACCATATAATAATTTTTTCTATCTCTCAATCTAAAAACTATTCCGCCATTTTTTTCATGCCCATCAACAGAATCTATTTTTGCCTCTATATATCCGTTTTTAAAATAAAGCTCTTTGGTATATAAAAGATTAAACTGATTTTTTTGGCTTCCTCTTGGATATTTTAATAAAACCGATTTATCTTTTGTAACTTCCCAGATACCCAAACTTTTTCTACCGGTAGAGCTCATTATCCATCCGCTGGGAATCTCTTTGGCTTTTGTTGAGTTAAAATTTTGTTCAATCTCTTTTTTGATTTTTAGACAAGCACCCTGTAACAATATCGCGCCTATAAAAAAAATGGCTAATACTCTCAAATTTTATCCTTTAAACTTCAAGCCAAAAGCTTGAAGTTATAAATTTTCAAAAAAACCGCTCTCTTCTAACATATTTATACTTTTTTTAACGCTGCTGACAGCTTTATCAAATTTTTCCTTAATATTTGGCTCAAGCTCCATCTCAATAATTTTATTTACACCTTTTGCTCCTATTACACATGGAACTCCTATGGTTACATCTTTATGCCCATACTCTCCATCCAATAAAACACAACTTGGAATAACCTTTTCTTCATCGCTCAAAATCGCTTCGACCATTACAGACACAGCACGACCTGGAGCATAAAAAGCAGAAGTTTTTAAATATTTTACGATTTCTGCCCCACCCTCTTTAGTTTTTATAATAACATCTTCCATATCTTCTTCACTTAAAAGCTGAGGTAAAGGAACGCCTCCCACGCTTGTTACTTGCGGATATGGCACCATATCTTCACCATGATTTCCTATTACCATAGCTTTTGTTTGGCTCATACCAAAACCAAGCTTTTGATATACCTGATATGCCATTCTTGCTCTATCTAAAGCTCCTCCCATACCTACAACCCTGTTTCTTTCCCAGCCAAGCACCCTATAAGCTACATAGGTCATAACATCCAAAGGATTTGAAACTACAAGCACAATGGCGTTTGGAGAATATTTTTTTATGTTTAAACAGACCTCTTTTACTATATTTGCGTTAATATCCAAAAGCTCCATTCTCGTCATATCCTTTTTTCTTGGAACCCCCGCCGTTATAACAACAACATCACAATCTTTTACCTCTTGGGGATCTGAAACTCCTCTAACTACGGTTCCTCTTGGAGAATAGTTTGTAGATTGACTAATATCGATAGCTTTTCCTATAGCAACTTCTGGAACAATATCATATAAGAGTATTTCATGACAGGTTCCGGTAAACGCCAATGAATACGCAGCCGTTGCGCCTACCGCTCCAGCTCCGATAATGCCAACTTTTCTTCCGACCATTTTTCCTCCTTATTCGCTTTTTTCCAATCCAAAAGTAAACTCGCCTTTTTTAACTTTTTCTATCAGTTCTGGCACTATATCTTCATACTCCCCAACTATTCCAAAATCAGAATGTTTAAAAATAGGCTCTTTTGGATTGTGATTAATAGCAACAATTGTTTCGCTATCTTTCATACCGGCAATATGTTGAATCGCTCCGCTTATACCCACGGCAACATAAACTTTTGGTCTGACCGTTTTTCCGGTTTGACCTATCTGTCTTGCGTATTCTGCTACTCCTTCGTCAACCATAACCCTACTTGCCGCCCATTCGGCTTTAATACCTTTATCTTTTAATATTTTTGCCAACTCTTTTACCATCTTCATCTCATCACTTAATGTTCCTCTTCCTCCAGCAACGATAATATCCGCTTCAAAAAGAGACTGCAATCCTCCTTCGCCCCTTACCGTTTTTACGATTTTGGTAACAAAAAGTTCTTCACTTAATTTTGGAGCAAATTTGGTTATTATACCCTTTCTTTCTTTATCTTTTTTTGGAACCGCAAAAGTTCCGGGTCTTGCTGTGGAAATTTGAGGACAAGTAAAACCTAAAATTGTAGCCAATTTAGACTCTCCATAAGTTGGCCTTTTGGACTCAAGCACCGGATAATAGATAAATTTCTCTTTTGTTTTTCTATCCCTATATACATACTCCCCGATAGATAACTCAGTGCAATCTGCCGTTACTCCAGAATCTGTTTTTACCCCAATCCTTGGCGCTAGCTCTCTACCGGCCGTAGTTGCCGCAAAAAGTGCGATCTCTGGATTTTTCTCTTTAATAACTTGATAAAAAATTTCAGCATAAGGCAAAATCAGATACTCTTCTAATCTTTCATCATCAACAACTATTACTTCATCACTACCGTAAGCTATAAGCTCTTTTGCCAAAGGTTCAACATCTTTTCCTATCAATAGGGTCATAACCTTCGTATCTTCTCCCAATTGATTTGCAAGCTCTCTTGCGGGCGTTAATAGCTCCAAAGAGCTTCTTGCGATTTTTTTGTTTACTACCTCTGCCCAGGTTAAAATCCCTCTCGCTCCGTTTCTAAAATCTACTACTTTTAGGTTTTCATCTCTTTTTTGCTCTTTTTTTACCTTTTTCTCCTCTTTTTCTAAAATATTTTTCCCCTCTTTAAATTTTTCAATAAACTCCTCTACCACCTCTTTTTCGTTATGTCCGCTTACGATTTTTGCCGGCGGTCTTTTACTTTTTATATCTACAACTTTGGCAACTATTGTTGGGCTTCCGCTTAAACCTATCTTTTCATCACTTAAATGTATGTCGTCGATATTAAATATTTTTATTTTGGCGTGTTTGGCTTTTATGGCTCCACTTAGGCTTGCTCTTCTTGGAGGGACACCCGTTGGAGTAAAACTTAAAACGGCAGGTATTGGCAGCTCTAATATCTGATATCCACCTTCAATAATCCTTTTTGCTTCAATTTTATTATCTTTTAGATGGGCTCTTTCTATAAAAGTTGCCTGTGGAATTTTTAAATTTTCGGCCACTTGTGAAGGAACGTGGGCAGTGTCTCCATCGCTTGTTTGTCTTCCGGCAACAATGATAAAATCTTTATTTAAATCTTTTGCGTATCCCAAATGTCTAATAAGCGTAGAAAGAGCCAATCCCGTTGCGTAAGTATCGCTTCCTCCAAGCCTTCTATCGCTTAAAAGATATGCTTCATCATATCCCATCGCAATAGCTTTTTTTAAAGATTGTTCAAATGATGGAGGCCCCATTGAGCATACTATCAATTTCGCGTCAGGATTTTCTTTTTTTAGCTGAAGTCCAGCTTCCAGCGCAAATTGGCAATCTTTGTTTATCATAGATTTTGCCTTTGTTCTATCCATAAGCCCATCTTCTCCCATCCTCATCTCAGAGGGAACTGGAACTTGCTTTATTAGCGCTATAATCGTCAAAGCCATCTACTCTCCTTTAAATTTTTTACATATAGTTATAATCTGGACCGTCTCCTCCGTAAGGAACGCTCCAAGTAATCTCCTCATTTACGGACTTAATATCGCAAGTTTTGCAGTGAACGCAGTTTTCAGGATGTAACCTCATCTCTTTTTTTCCGTCTCTATTTATATGGAGCTCATAAACCTCCGCTGGACAAAAAGAAACACATGGAGCGCCATATTCATCTATATTAAATCTATCAAAGCGCTCTTTATCTTTTATGATAAGATGTGGAGGCTGCATCTCATCATGCTCAGTTTTAGAGTAGTAAACGTCAGTAACTTTATCAAAAGTCAATTTTCCGTCAAACTCAAGTTTGTCTTTGAATCTATCTTTGAAAAATTCTCCTTTAAACTCTTTTAAACTTTTAGTTGTTTCGCTATCTTTTTCAAGCTCGGGCACAAAGGCGCAAGCCCCTTGAGTTAATAGCTGTATTCCCATCTGAAATCCGCCAAAAACCATTCCTCTTTTCATTACCGCTCTAAAATTTCTTGTTGGGTAGAGCTCTTCATAAATCAATGAACTATTTACTTTATCTTCATACTCTTTTAACCTATCCATAGAGGTATCTTTAAGATCTAAGGCTTTTGCGGCCACATCTCCTGCTAATCTGCCAGACTCTACAGCCAAATGCACGCCTTTTAATCTTGCAGTCGTTAAAAATCCGGCACTATCTCCAACAATCATAAGATTGTGATCATAATATCTTGGGATCGAATTCCAACCACCTTCTGGCAAAGTTTTTGCACCAAACTCCAAAAGTTCTCCATCTTCTATTATTTTTTTAATTTCCGGGTGAGTTTTATATATTTGCATCAAAGCGTGTATATCGGTAGTTGGATCTTCATAATCCAAACCTACCACCAAACCTATAGCCACTCTATTTTGAGTTAAACCGTAAATAAATCCCCCTCCAAACTCAACTCCGTCTTTTAACGGAAATCCAAAAGTATGATATATTTCTCCAGGTTTAATTCTTCCCTCTTTTACCCTCCAAAGCTCTTTTATTCCAAGAGAGTAGATTTGAGGTTTACTTTTTTTATCGAGTCTTAATCTATCTATTGCCTTTTTTGCAAGGCTTCCTCTTGTTCCTTCGGCCAAAATGGTTATAGAGGCTTTTACTTTCGTTCCTTCGACAAAATTTTCCATCTTATTCCCATTATGATCAAGACCGGTATCTTTCATTTTTACGCCTACGACCTTACAATCTTCGTATAAAAGATCATCAGCCGCAAAACCGGGATATATCTCAACTCCTTTACTTTCTGCAACTTTAGCTAAATATCTGCAAACTTCTCCCAATGATGCTACATAATTTCCTTCATTTGACATATATGGAGGATGAAAGGGGAGTTTTTTTACATCACCATCTTCTTCTAACTTCATAACGGTATCTATTTGCACTTTGCTATCAAAGGGGATATTTTTAAACTCCTCTTCACCCAATAAAGATTTTAAACTATCCGGTTTTATTACCGCCCCAGATAGTATATGAGATCCGACATTTTTTCCCTTTTCAACTACCAATATCTTTTTATCAAGCCCTCTTTTTTTCAAAGAATCGGCAGCAGATATGGCAGCACTCAGTCCGGCTGGTCCCGCGCCTATAATCAAAATATCCGTATTTACAACATCGCTCATATCTCCTCCTAATTTAAGATGGTCTTTATATTTAATAACTTAAATT
>NZ_CEXZHP010000037.1:3138-10469 GCF_982775275.1 Nitrosophilus sp. | reverse complement strand
TATCAAAAGTTTTCCCAATTTATCTTCGAAATTGTAAATTTTGATAGTCTCTTTATAGCTTAATATCCTATCTATATAAATTGAAAAAAAAACTAAAAAAATCAAAATTATAAATATTTTAATCCATTTTATCATCAATTTTTCCCGTCAAACATTTTAAAAAATCCACTATATATTCGGCCTCTTCTTCGGATATATCTCTACCTAATTGAACTTTTGCCATCCAAATCACTGCCTCTTTTAAACTTTTTATTTTTCCGTGGTGAAAATAGGGTCCGCTTTTTTCAACGTTTCTTAACGAAGGACATTTAACCTCTAAGGAGCTTTTGCTTTTTAAAAAATATCCATATCTGAAATAAAGATGCCCTCCGACGGTTTTTCCGTTATGGCAAGCGATACATCCAAATTTCTTAAAAAGTTCAAAACCTTTTAACTCTCTGTTGGTTAATTTAACTTTATGTTTTAAAAAAAGATCAAATTTGCTATCGGGCGTCGTTAAAGTTAGGATATAAGACTTCAATGCGTCCAAAACTGCTTCTTTATCGATTTTTTTATATATTTTTAAAAACTTTTTTTTAAAAAATTGGCTATTTTCAAGATAAAAAATCACCCCTTTAAAATCCGTATCCATAATATTTGGATCTTTCATAATCTCTTCTATCTTTTTCTTTAGAGAGTAACTTTTTCTTTTCCAACCGTAAACATATTGATATCTAAGATTATAAATCGAGGGAACGTTATATTTTGTAACTCTTCCAAAAACGCCGATCCCTTTTTGTTTACCGTTTGATCCTCCATACTTCTTTTTATGACAACTTGCACAAGATATTTTTTTGTCCTTTGAAAGATTGGGATCAAAAAAAAGAGTTTTCCCAAGCCTCTCTTTTTCCGTTAAAACGCCGTTTCTTTTTGGTATAGGATCTATTGGATTTTGAGCAAACATAAGTATAATGAAAAAAAATAATAAAATTATGACTTTCACTATTTAGCCTTTAACTCTTTCAATATCTCAAACTGCCTATGCGTAATATAGCTTGATATGGTCTCTTCGGTTTTAATATCTAAATTTGAAAAATAGTCAATCCCTAAAATATTAAAATTGTCCGTTTTTTGAATATATTTGACCTTGCCCTTTGTTTTTACAGGTTTTGAAGACAAAAGGAAAAATATCTCCAATTCGCTCTCTTTTTTAAGATCTTCAATATTTTCTAAATATACTCCTATTCCTCCAATGGATATATCTTTTATATATCCTTTAAAAACCCTATTTTCAAATGAAAGATTTACCTCAATAATTTTTTCGGGTTGAACTCTGACAAATCTTCTTTTATCTTGCTCTATTTCACTAAAAATAAAATTATAAAGAGTTAAAGTCTCGCTTTTTGGATCTAAATCAAAAATATTCGCTTTTATAGGTTTTGGAAAATATGGATGTTTTAAATATACTATCTCCTCTTTTTTTAGATAGCTAAATTTGCCAGCATAGATGCTAACAACGATTTTTTCATCGAATATTTTTAAAATTTTACTTTTTAAAACTATTGGAAGTTCTTTATAAAAATCTATAATATCCACTTCTTCGTTTTTATCTTTGATCTTTTGAATCAAAGATAACAAAATCTCTTTATTTTCACTCTCTTTATTTTTTAATGCTTTTTTTATCTCTTCATAATAATCCATATAAGCTTTATCTATCGTAGTTAAATAAATGTCAACTAAAGTTATTAAATTTTTTAATTTTTCAATAGACTCCTCTTTATCGGCTAGATAGATAGCAAATTTTCCTATACTATTTAGTAAAGACTTTATAATAACCGGTTTTAGATTGATATCGTTTTGCGCAAGTTTTTTGGAAAATAGGTAAAGTTCTTCGGTTGGATCTTTTTGAAAGCCAAATAATAGTGTAAAAAGTTTTATACCAAACGTTTGCAAAGCCGAAGAGCTAATAAGTCCGGGTTTTGCTAAAGAGATATTTCGAGAAAAAATATCTACAAAATCTTTTTGAAACTCGAAAAAAAACTCTTTTTCGCTTTTTAAATTAGTTAAAATCTGCTTAGTTGATAGATTTAGCATAAAAAAACCTTACAAAAAACAGTAAACCTTTTACAACTTATTATAACTATAAAATTGTTTAATAATATTTAAAATAAATCTATTAATAAATTTTATATTTAAATTTTTACAATTTCACCGATTGAGGGGAGTATAAGATTTGAATCAATTCCTTCTACTTTTTCAAGGTTTTTAAACCAAGATAAAAGCTTTGAAGTTGACTCGGCAGTTAGATTAAAAGCTCCATAATGCATCGGAATTATATATTTTGGAGATAGTTCTTTTAAAGCTATAACGGTCTCTGAATGTGTCATATGAGAACCTGGTATTACATAGGGAGGATTTATAGGCATTATCGCTATATCGATTTTTTTAAATATCCTTTTTATCTCTTTAAAATGAACGTTATATCCAGTATCTCCTGCAAAAAATATATTTTTATCTCTGCATTTTATTAAAAAACTTCCCCATAAAACTCTGTTATAATCAAAAAAATTTCTTCTATGCCAATGATGAGCCGGAAGGAAAAAAACTTCAATATCTTTTTCCTTAATATCATATTTTTGATACCATCCCGCTTCTTGAAATTGGATATGAGAATTTACCCTTTTTATAAGTCTTCCCATTTTTAACGGCAAAAGTGCCTCTTTTATCTGATTTTTAGCATATTTGATGGTCTTTAGATCCAAATGATCATGATGCCCGTGAGAAACCAAAAGATAATCTATCTTTCCAAGCTCTTTTATATGAAAAGGAGCCGGGGTAATTCTTTTTTTAAAAGGCATAGAGCTAAAACAAGGATCAATCAAAAATCTTTTTTGATTGCACTGAATTAAAAATGACGCGTGACCAAGCCATATAATAAAATCTTTTTTCTCTTTTAAAAAACTTCTATCTTTAATAATCGGCAGTGGAGTTTTTTCTATCTCAATTTCTTTTTTTAAAAATTTTTTGATAAAAAGTAAAATATTTTTTGTTTTATATTTTATTTTTATCTCTCTTGCGTTAAACTCTCCAATAAATCTTCCTCTTTTATATGGAACTCCCAAAAAATCGTTTTTGATGGTTGTTAATTTTGGATTTTTTAAAAACTTTATTTTTTGATGCAATATCATCCTTTTGTTATAATGTGATTATGAAAAAAATAATTATTGCTATTTTTATCATAATTTGGCTAATTTTTGCAATATCCCCAAACGATAGGGTTATATGGTTTGCGGAAAATTTACTTATTTTTTTTATGTTTCCAACCGTTTTATATCTTGATTTTCGATATAACTTCTCAAAAACCGCTTTTTTGCTTCTTGCGATCTTCGCTGTAGCCCATTTAATAGGATCATATTTTACATATAACGACGTTCCCTATTTTACCTTTGAGATATTTGGGCAAAAAAGAAACTATTATGACAGGTTTGTTCATTTTCTTTTTGGGCTTTTAGTGTTTCCCTCTTTTTTCGAAATATATTATCACCAAAAATATAGCTTAAATCTATCTTTATTAATAGCCTTTTTATATATAACATCCATAGCGGCCGCATACGAGATCGCAGAATGGGTAATAGTTGAGATATCTCACTCATCCCAAAAAGGGTTTTATTTAATAACTCAAGGGGATGTTTGGGATAGTCAAAAAGATATGGCATGCGCAATAGTAGGAGCGACTTTATCTTTGATTATATGTAAGTTTAAGTATAATTTATCAAAAAAGGTATAAAATGAGAGAAGTTATAGTAAATAAAAAAGCTTCCAAATCTTTAAAAGAGTTTTTTCCTTGGGTTTACAAAAGCGATATATTAACAAAAATCGATGATATCTCTTTAGTTAAAATCTTAGATGAAAATAAAAAATTTTTAGCCGTAGGCTATATAAACCCAAAAAGCACCATATCCATTAGAGTTTTATCTTTTAAAGAGGAAAAAATAGATAAAAACTTTTTTATCAAAAGGATCCAAAAAGCCCTAATCGAGAGAGTTGATATCGATTCAAACGCAAAAAGGATAATACACTCAGAAGGAGATTTTTTACCGGGGATTATTTTGGATAGTTATGATGATCATCTCTCCTTGTTTTTTAACACAGCGGCTATTTTAAAATTTAAAAACGAGATATTGGAAGCTATCGGGGAGGTTTTAACTCCAAAATCCATAGTTATAAGCGGTGATTTATACTCTTTAAAAAAAGAGGGAATCAAAGATTTTAAATCAGAAATCATTGGTGAGATTCCAAATGAGATAGTCATTGAAGAAAACGGTATAAAATTTATCGTAGATATTTTAGAGGGGCAAAAAACCGGATTTTATCTTGATCAAAGGAAAAATAGAAAAATTCTAACCAGATATATAAAACAAAAATCAAAAGTATTGGATCTTTTTTGTAATACCGGAGGATTTGGCCTTTATGGCGCAAAGATAAAAGATGCACAAATTACAGCTGTTGATATTTCTCAAAAAGCCATACAAAACGCTAAAAAAAATTTTCTATTAAACAGTAAAGAAGCTACGTTTATCACCCAAAACGCTTTTGATTATCTAAGAGTGCTAAGAAAAGAGAAAAAAAAGTTTGATATGGTTATCATCGATCCTCCATCCTTTGCAAAAAGCAAAGCTCAAAAGAGTACAGCTTTGAGAGGGTTTAAGGATTTAGCCGTAAACGGCTTAAAAGTTACTGAAGATGAGGGATATTTGGCTATATTTTCCTGTTCATATTATATAGATCTAAAAGATTTGGAAAAGATTTTGTTAAAGGCTTCAAAGGATACGCAAAAACAGATAAAAATAATAGAACATCTATATCAAGATATAGATCATCCATATATTTTAAACAACCCCTATTCTCTTTATTTAAAAGGATTATTGGTTAAAATCGTTTAACTTTTTATAAACTTCAAAAGCCTGTTTATGCTCATATACATCGTGGCATCTGATAATAGAAGCCCCGTTTTGAGCGGCTTTTAAATGAATAGCCAATGTTCCTGGCAACCTTTGCTCCACAGGAGTTTTGATAATCATATCTATCATCGATTTTCTACTTGCGCCTACCAAAATTTCACATCCAAATCTTTTAAAATCGCTCAGATTTTGCAACAACTCAATATTGTGCTCTAGTTTTTTACCAAAACCGATTCCCGGGTCTAATATGATATTTTCTTTTTTTATTCCAAAATTCAAAGCTTTTTTTATTCTTGATTCAAAAAAATCTCCCACCTCTATAGTAACATCTTCGTATACTGGATTTTTTTGCATATCTTTTATATTTCCTTTTTTATGCATAATTACCACTTTTGCGTTATATTTTGCGACAATTTTTGCTATATCGTCATCTTGCAAACCAGTGATATCGTTTGCTATTTTAAAACCTTTATCAAGAGCATATTTTACGATTTTGGCCCTATAGCTATCGATACTAAATATAACTTTTTCATAAATAGAGTTTTTATAAATTTCATCAATTATCGGTTTGACCCTACTAAACTCTTCCTTTTCTTCTATTTCTAAGCTTCCAGGTCTTGTAGACATTCCTCCGATATCGATAATATCCGCGCCCTCTTTTATCATATTTTCGATTTTTTCAATAGCCTTTTGCCCTTTAAATCTGCTTTTTGGATAAAAACTATCATCGTTTGCGTTTATTACTCCCATAATTTTTAGATCAAACTCTCTCTCACTCAAATACTCTCTTAACTTTTTTGCAAGTCCTTTTAAGCCGTAGGGCTGAGCAAGCTCTTTTTTGCTTAATATTTCCATATGTTTTTTTGTTCCTATCAATAAAGCGTCACAACTTTTAAATTTGCAACTTATAACACCGTTTGGAATAGCAAGCTCGGCTCCAATGGATAGTGCGTCCTGCTTTAAAATATTTGCTGCGGCTATATGCATATTTTTAATATAAAAAAGATAGATTTTACTCTTTTTGGACATTATTTTTATTCCGACTTTATCCACATCCAAATTTTTCATAATCTTTTTAACATCACTCAAAGAGTCCAATCTTTTAATATGCATTTTTACCTCTTTTTAATATCCAAAATCATTAAAAATATCGTTGTCAAAATATTTATCGCATTTGCGTTTAATTCTAAAAGTCTTATGCTATCTGCAAAAAAGTCTATCTCATCCTCTCTTAATTCATATCCCTCTTCTATAGCTTTGGTTAATAGATTTTCTATAAGGATTTTAGCTTCGTTTTTTTCAATTTTTCTATTTTTTTGTAAAAAATCGTAAATAAAATTTAAATCTATACTTTTTATATCGATATCTATATCTTTTAACTCTTTTTTTGAAATATTTACCGAAGGAAGTCTTGATTTGATCGTAGGAAGAAGGGACGATTTGGAGTTGGTTACAATAATAAAATTTACGTTTTTTGGAGGCTCTTCAATAATTTTTAAAAGAGCGTTTTGAGAGTAGATATTAAATTTTTTTGCTATTAAAACAATATATTTTTCTTTTTCGCTGCTTATATAAGCTTGTCTTATAGCCTCTTTTGCATCTTCTACTTTTAGCTCTTCATTTTCTATGATAACAAGGTTTTCTTTAGATAAAGTATTTGATAAGAAATCTTTTATCTTTTCAAGATCTTCGCATATTACAATCTGACTTTTTAAATCGATCATGCTTTTAGTTCAATTTCACCAAATATCGCGGCATCTAAGCTTTTATCAAATAGTCTAAAAAGTTGAAAAAGTTTTAAATCCAAAAGATCATCAAACGATTTTAAATAAAAATTGTTTTGCATCTGTTCATCCATAATCCACAAAAAACTGTCATCTTTTCTTTTTGCGATCATCGCCCTGCTATTATCTCCCTTTCCTATATACCAAAAAAAATAGTCACCTTTAAAAGATAGGTCTAACATATCGTATAAAAGATCGATATCTTCGTCTTTTTTAATATTGTCTATATATGGAACAATATCTTTTAAAAGATAGGTTGGTATAAGGGGTCTATTTTTATCGGACTTGTTAAGAGAGTATAAAATATACTCTCCAAACCACTCTCTATCTTTATCCGTTATGATAATGATACTATTTCCCAAAACTATCTTCTCAAGAGCGGACGCGGCAAGAGGAACCCAATCGTATCTTCTCTCTTCCATCCAGCTCATTATAGCCTCATCGTATCTAATGGCTTGAAGAGTCCATTTATCAAATTCCATTTTAGCCTCTATTTTAAAATTGTAAATTGAGTACTTTGAAAAATTACTAAATTTCGCTCAAGACAGATGCGATTTTCGCTGACGCAACCTTTGAAAATTTTATTAAAATCGCTAAGCTTTCGCTC
>NZ_CEXZHP010000037.1:0-3038 GCF_982775275.1 Nitrosophilus sp. | reverse complement strand
TCACTTTCTAACTTTTTCACTTAACTACTAAACTATTTTAACCATTTTAACCAAATTACTTATACAACTCATAAGCGTCATGAAGCGCTCTAACTGCTAACTCACTATATTTTTCATCAATTATCATCGAAATTTTAATCTCGCTTGTGCTAATCATCTCAATATTTATATTTTCTTTTGCCAAAGTTTCAAAAGCTTTGCTAGCAACTCCGCTATGGGATTTCATTCCAACTCCAACTATCGAAACTTTTGCAATATTTGGATCATACTCTACTCTTTCATACTCATCTTTAAATTTTTCCATAATTTTTTTGACTCTCTCAAGCTCATTTTCCGGAACGGTAAAATCCATATTTGTCTTTCCGTCCTCACCTATTGTTTGAACGATCATATCCACATTGATATTTTCTTGAGCAAGCGCTTTAAAGATCTCCGCTGCAATTCCAGGCCTATCTATCACCCCTCTTAAACTAACTCTTGCTTGATTTTTATCCAAAGCTATTCCACTAACTAACGGCTTTTCCATGATATCTTCTTCCTTTGTAATTATAGTTCCGGGATTATCGTTAAAACTACTTCTAGCCTCAATAACAACGCCTAACTTTTTTGCAAGCTCCACGCTTCTGTTTTGCAAAACCTTTGCACCTAAACTTGCAAGTTCCAACATTTCATCATAACTTATTTTTTCAAGCTTTTTAGCTTTTGGTTCGATTCTTGGGTCCGTTGTATAAACTCCGTCAACATCGGAGTAAATTTCGCACTTATCCGCATGAAGAGCCCCCGCTAAAGCAACGGCGGTAAGATCACTACCTCCCCTTCCCAAAGTAGTTACCCTTCCATCTTTACTAATTCCTTGAAAACCGGCAACCACAACGATTTTCCCTTTTTTTAGTTCATTTTTTATAGGTGTTGGATCGATCTTTTCTATTCTTGCCATAGTATGGGAGCTATCAGTTACGATTCCGGCCTGTCTTCCAGTCATTGCAACGGTTGGATATCCCATCTCATTCAAGGCTATGGATAATAATGCGGCCGTTACCCTCTCTCCAGAGCTTAACAAAAGATCCATATCTGTTCTACTTGGAGTTTTACTAAAATGTTTTGCGTATTCGATAAGTTTATTTGTCTCGCCGCTCATAGCTGAGACTACAACGACTACGTCATTCCCAGCCTCTTTGGTTTTTGCGACTCTTTTGGCTACATTTTCAATTCTTTCTAAAGTTCCAACACTTGTTCCACCATATTTTTGAACGATTAACATCTAAATCCTTTGTTGGTTTCAAGTTTTGAAATTTCAAATTTAAAGTTTCAATACCTAAAACTTCAAACTTCAAACTTCCAACTTTAAACTTCAAACTATTAAATATACCCCTCATTTTTAAAATACTCTAAAACCTTTTTATATATAGGTCTTTTAAAATATGTTATATACTTAAAAAGATCCTTATAAGGAACAAACTTAAACTCTTTAAATTCGGGCTCTTTTGTATCAAGTTTTATTTTCGCGCCCGGTTTAAGCCTTATTAGAAAATATTTCTGTTTTTGTCCGTCGTATGGATACATCTTTTTTGCTATCACTTTTGGAAAATCATAACTTACCCATTCTGGGTATTCGGCTATTATCTCGATCTCATCGGTTCCGATCTCTTCTTTTAGCTCTCTAAAAAGAGCCTCTTTGGGGCTCTCACCTTCATCAATTCCGCCCTGAGGGAACTGCCAAGCGTTTTCAACGTCATTTCTTAAAGCAATCATAAATTCAACTTTCTGCGGATATTTTGATGATAACACAATTGCCGCAACATTTGGTCTATATCTTTTTTTTTCGCTCATGTCCCCTCTTTATATAACTTGCCCTTAGATAAAAACTTTGATATATTATCCAATAACTAATTAAATTCCAATTAGTTTTGGCGTTAAGATTTGAGCAAAAATTTTTAAAAAGGAGAGATTTGCTTTTATATATACATATTCCCTTTTGCGATAGCAAATGCCACTATTGCAGTTTTAACTCCTTTACTAAAAATCATCATTTAAAAAAAGATTATATAAAAGCTCTTTTAAAGCAGTTAAATTTTGAATTTGAAAGATTTAAAGTAAATAAAAATATAGAATCGGTTTTTATAGGCGGGGGAACCCCGTCTGTTTTAGATGTAAAATATTACGAAGAGATTTTTAAAATAGTATCTCCCCATTTTAAAGATAATATAGAAATAACCATAGAGGCAAATCCAAACAGCGCAACATATGAGTGGCTTAAAAACATCAAAGAGTTTGGAATAAATAGAGTAAGTTTTGGAGTCCAAAGCTTTAACGATAAAAAATTAAAATTTTTAGGGCGTAGCCATAATTCAAAAGATGCTCTAAAAGCTATAAATAATGCACAAAAGAGCGGATTTGAGAATATATCAATAGATATTATTTACGATACCGCGCTCGATAACAAAGAGCTTTTAAAAAAAGATATTGATTTAGCTTTATCTTTGCCGATAAACCATATATCGGCCTACTCTTTAACCATAGAGGAAAATACTCTTTTTGAAAACAAAAAGGATGTTAAAAAAAGTGATGAAAATATCGGATATTTTTTAAAAAAAATTATACCTTTTGAGCAGTATGAGGTATCAAACTTTGGAAAATATAAATGTTTTCATAATATAGGATATTGGAAATTAAAAGATTATATAGGCGTTGGAGCTGGAGCTGTCGGTTTTTTAAAAAATAAAAGATTTTATCCAAAAAACGATCTTTTCGAATATATTAAAGATCCGTTAGATATAAAGGTAGAAAATCTAACCCAAAAAGAGATAACAGTTGAAAAAATTTTTTTAGGATTTAGAAGCTTTATTGGAGTGGATAAAAAAATTTTAAATAAGGATATGGAAAAAAGAGCTAAGATTTTGATAAAAGAAAACAAACTTTATGAAAAAAATGGAAAAATTTATAATAAAAACTTCTTTTTGGCAGATGAAATATCACTATTTATTTTAGGATAACTTTCTAACTTTTTCACTTGCTTATTAAACTACTCAACCACTTAA
>NZ_CEXZHP010000036.1:0-10801 GCF_982775275.1 Nitrosophilus sp. | reverse complement strand
TGTTTATGGAAATATGTTAACTGCTATAATTTTTGAAAAAGATGAAGAAGTTAATATTTCATCATATAGATTCGAGTTTGTCAAATCAAAAAAAGAGTACGCAAAAAGAGAAAAACCTTGGATGATATAAAATTTTTAGCAGACGTTCATTTAGCAAAGGTTGCAAAATATCTAAGGCTTTTAGGCTTTGATACGCTCTATTTTGCTAATATTGAAGATAATAAAATCATAGAGATTGCAAAAAAAGAAAATAGAGTAGTTTTGACAAAAGATAAGATATTGTGCAAAAGATTGAAAGATAGCTGTTACTTGGTAAAAGAAAAAAAGCCAATATCTCAGATAAAAGAGATTGCTAAAAAATTTGATTTGAAAAAAAGAGCAAAACCTTTTAGTAGATGTATAAAAGATAACGAAATTTTAGTAAAAATAGAAAAAGAGAAGATAATAAACAGACTCCCTCCAAAGGTTAAAAAATTTTATAATGAATTTAAAATATGTCCAAAATGCAACCGGATATATTGGCTTGGAAGCCATTATGAAAAGATGAAAAGATTTATTGAGGATATTTTAGACTATTAAAGGAACAAATAAAAACCCATAAAACTCCTCTTTGGCTATATCTTTTTCTCCTATTTTTTCTATTTTAAAAAGAGAATCTTGTATTGGAATAACCATTCTACCTCCAATTTTTAATTGATTTATCAATTCTTGAGGAAGACTTTTTGCCGATGCGGATACTAAAATCTTATCAAATTTCTTACCAGGAATTCCTAAACTTTTTGCAAACTCAATTTTTGCATTTTTAAAATTATATTTTTTTAAATTTTTTCTTCCAAACTCTACTAATTCCTTTATCCTCTCAACCCCTATTACTTCGCCTTTTTCTCCAACTATAAAAGCTAATAATGCTGTTGTCCATCCAGAACCAGAACCTATATCTAAAACTTTATCACCTTCATTTGGCTGGAGTAACTCTAACATAAATGCTACAGTGTATGGCTGGGATATTGTTTGAAAAAATCCTATAGGAAGTGGATAGTCAAAATAGGCTTCATCTTTATACTCATCTTTTACAAAATCTTTTCTATCTATTTTTTAAATGCTTCAATAATTTTAGGAGTTTTCAATACCCCCTTTTTAATAAGATATTCAACAAGTTCTTTATTGCTTTTCATCTGTTTTTAAAAATCTTTTTATAGACTTTGTCAATATCAAAATTTTTTAGTTTTTCATTAAATCCTAAAAAATATGGAATTATCTCTAAAAAAATATATCCTATATGTAACATTGACAAAAATATGATAAGTAGCTTTTTGAAAGTTTTTGGAGTATGATGCTTTTTTATCCACTCTATTGCGCTTTTAGTATCGTTTAATGCAAGCATCGTTTCAAAACTTATTATAAATCCCCATACGATATATGTTAAAATGGCGCCTAAGATTGCAAGATAGAAGATAAACTCAAGCAATTTTATCCTTTTTTAAAAACTATTTTATCACAAAGGATATAAATGTTTCGTTTAATATTTATAATTTTTTTGCTATTTTTTGGTGGGTGCGCTCTAAAAGAAGTAAAAAAGGCAAATTTATATATAGTAACTATAAAATCAAAAAAATTAAAATTTAACGACTACGCAGTTATAAAAAGATATAGCAACAACTCTATCCATTTGAAAATTTATAATGCCGGCAATCTTATAGAAGAGATAAAAATAGATTCAAAAATATGCACTAAAAAAGGTTGCGTTAATAAAAAAGAGTTTAATAAAAAATATTTTGTTTCTTACTATCCTGATGATCTACTAAAAAACGTTATTTTAAAAAAGCCTATATTTAATTCTAAAAATTTAATTAAAAAAGATAAGGGATTTATTCAAAAAGTTTATAAAAAAAATTGTTACGATATAATCTATATCGTAAATAATAGTGAGGTTTTCTTTAAAGATAAAATAAATAAAATATTGATAAAAATAAAGGAAATAAATGAGTAAAAAATTTGCCGGTGCACATGTAAGTGCAAGTGGTGGAGTTTTTAACGCTCCAATTAACGCAAAAAAAATAGGTGCAAAAGCTTTTGCACTATTTACAAAAAATCAAAGACAGTGGAGTGCAAAACCATACGATTCTAAAACTATAGATAAATTTTTTAAAAATCTGGAAGAGTCAAAAATCGATCCAAAGCATATACTTCCGCACGATAGTTATCTTATAAATCTTGGACATCCAGATTCCAAAAAAAGGGAAAAAAGCTTAAACGCCTTTATAGACGAAATTAACAGATGTTCACTTCTTGGTTTAGATAAATTAAATTTTCATCCAGGAAGCCATTTGAGGCAGATAAGCGAAGAGAAGTGTTTGGATCTAATAGCCGAGTCTATCAATAAAGCTTTAGACGTAACAAAAGGGGTGACTTTAGTTATTGAAAATACTGCGGGTCAAGGAAGCAATCTTGGATATAAATTTGAACATCTTGCATATTTAATAGATAAATGTGAAGATAAAAGCAGAATAGGAGTATGTTTAGATACTGCGCATATGTTTGCCGCGGGATATGATATCAAAGAGAAAAGTGCATATGAAAAAACAATGAAAGAGTTTGATGAGATTGTCGGTTTTGAATATTTAAAAGGGATGCATTTAAACGACTCTAAAGCAAAATATAATAGCCGAGTAGATAGACACCACTCTCTTGGAATGGGAGAAATCGGAATAGAGGCTTTTAAATTTATAATGAACGATAAAAGAATGGATGACATCCCTTTGATTTTAGAAACTATTGATGATACTATATGGCATAAAGAGATAAAGCTGCTTTATAGTCTAATTGATACAGGAGAGAGATAGTGAAATTTTTGAAAGATTTCTTAGAATCAAAAGATCTAAAAAAAAGTAAAATATTTCCCCACCTAAAATGTTCTCTTCAAGAGGCTCAAATATTAAAAGTTTTGACAAAAAAGTTTGTCGAGGGAGATGAAGAGGTAGGCGTAATCGACCTTTTAATGGAAATTTTTGGGGAAGAAGATTATAAATATTTAGAAAAACTTCATCTAATAAAAAATCTTTTGGATCTTGGATGGATAGTTCACGGCAGTTTCTCAAATATAAAAACAAATGAGAGCACTACTTTAGAGTTATTACACTCAAATATTACATTAAGCGTTCCTTTTTTAAAGCTTTTGGAAGAGGGAAATTTAGAGTTAGTTCTTCCAGATATCAAACCATATACCGATCATCTTGAATATCTTCAAGATCAATTTTTTAGAATAGATCTTTATCAAAAACTTGCAAGCTCCAAACAGAGTTTTAATATAAACTCTCCAAATATAAACAGAATAAAAAACAAATTAAAACTTTTGGAAAAAAGGATAGAAGAGAGAATAAAAGTTACTCAAAACGAAATTGAGATTGAAAAATTTTTCAAAGAGTATGAGTTAAACGAAAAAGAAAAAATCATATTTTTAGCACTTTTAAAAGAGGAGTATGCCGCAACGGAAGGCTCTTTAAGAGATATGAACACTTTAATTGATTTAATTAGTTTTGATGAGTATGAAAGAATTGAAAATAGAGCGTTATTGGAAGAGGGGGCAAAACTTATAGAAGAGAGGATAATTGATTATGATGAGATGTTATCCCCTTTTGGAGGAATAAGTAGATCATTTTTTATTTTGGAAGATATTTTACAAAGAATTATACATCCCGGTAAAAAGAAAAAAAGTAAAAAATTAAAACTTGATATGCTAATAAAAGAACAAGATATTTTTGAACTTATCGAGCCAAAAACCACTCTTGATGATGTTGTGCTTCATCCCGATACAAGAAAAACTTTAGATTCTGTTTTGAAACAGATGGATAAAAAGGTTTCAAATAGGCTTAAAGAGTGGGGGATAAAGCCGAAGAAAAAGGGAATTGAAGCAAAGATTATATTTTATGGACCTCCAGGAACCGGAAAAACGATGACCGCTTTATCGTTGGCAAAATCGCTAAAAAAACCGATTCTTAGTTTTGACTGCTCTAAGATATTATCAATGTATGTGGGCGAGAGTGAAAAGAATGTAAGAAAAATTTTTGATACCTATATAGATTTAAGCCAAAAGGCCAAAATTGAGCCTGTTTTGTTACTAAACGAAGCAGATCAGTTTTTGAGCGCAAGAAGTAGTGCTCCAGGTAGTAGCGCAGATAAGATGCACAATCAAATGCAAAATATCTTTTTAGAACAGATTGAAAAATTTGAAGGGGTATTGATAGCTACTACCAACCTTTTAGAAACGATCGACCAGGCCTTTTCTAGAAGATTTAATTATAAAATTGAGTTTAAAAAACCATCATTTGAAGAGAGGGTTAAACTTTGGGAAAAAATGCTTCCCAAAAACGCTCCTTACGAGAATGAGTTTGACATAAAAAAGCTTGCCAAATTTGACTTAACTGGCGGTCAGATCAATCTAATTATTAAAAACACAGCTTATAAAGTAGCGGTTAAAGATGAGCCGATATTTACATTGAAAGATTTTATAGAAGAGATACAAAAAGAGAAAGCTTCTACTTTTGGAGACGAAAAGTCAATGGGTTTTGTAATTGGATAAGTTACATTAAGAAACAAAAAAATCTATATTTTTAATATTGTAAAAAAGGTTAAACTCTTTTAAAACCTTTTTTGTTACACTTGCAATTAGATAGTATGGGTGGGAAACTACCCAAAAATTTAAGGAGTTGATATGATGAGTCATATGGATGTGGCGCATCCCTATTTTGGGGCGTTTTTGCTATTTTTAATAACTTCGATCGCCTTTTTGGCTACAACCGCGGCCGCAAGATTTGTTAGTAGATCTTTGGCAAGACTTGATACCGAAAAACTTAAAGCCGCAATATATGAGTGCGGTCCTGAGGTTACTAAACAGCCAAATAGAATATCGGCACAATTTTATTTGATTGCGCTTTTATTTATACTTTTTGATGTTGAAATTATATTTATGTTTCCATGGGCTATAGATTTTAAGATTTTGGGATGGTTTGGTTTTGCTGAGATGATACTCTTTATTTTATTATTGGCTATAGGTTTTATTTATGCATGGAAGAAAGGAGCACTACAATGGCACAGCATCAAGTAAATTACGCCGCAAGCGGGGGACTTCCTGTTGCCCTCACAACAGTTGATAAAATCGTAAATTGGGGAAGAACTAACTCTTTATGGGCATTAACATACGGTCTTGCTTGCTGCGCTATCGAAATGATGGCAAGCGGTGCTAGTAGATACGATTTTGACAGATTTGGCGTTATTTTTAGAGCAAGTCCAAGACAGGCAGATGTTATGATAGTTGCCGGCACGTTAACCAAAAAGCATGCAGAGTTTATTAGAAGATTGTATGATCAAATGGCTGAGCCAAAATGGGTTATTTCTATGGGAAGTTGCGCAAATACCGGAGGAATGTTCAATACATATGCAACGGTTCAGGGTGTTGATAGGGTGATTCCTGTTGATTTATATCTTCCAGGATGCGCTCCAAGACCCGAAACTTTGCAGTATGCGGTTATGCTTTTGCAAAAAAAGATAAGAAAACAGACAATCTTTAAAAAACAAAAACCAAAAAGGTTGGTATGATGAGACCATATAGACCAAAAGATAATTTACAAAAAAAAGCTTACTATACAGATAGATTTTGGGTTGCTCCAAAAATCCCCGAAGAGGATGTATCAACAGATAAGATATTTGCCGAAGATTTGAAAAAGATTAAAGAGAAATTTGAGATTAAAAAAGCTTTTATTCAAAGAGGGCAGCTTGTTATAATAATCGACCCTTCCATTAATAAAGATATACTTTTTTTCCTAAGGGATGAGTTAAAATATGATATGCTCATGGAACTAAGCGCGGTTGATTATCTCGCTCAAGATGGGGAGTTTGAGGTTTTTTATCAATTATTATCTATGAGCAAAAGAAAAAGACTTAGAGTCAAATGCAGAATTAAAGAGGATGAAGCGATAGAGAGTGTTAACCCGGTATTTAGAAGTGCCGATTGGAGCGAGAGAGAGATGTATGATATGTTTGGAATAAAAGTAAATAACCATCCATATTTAAAAAGAATCCTTATGCCTGATGATTGGGTAGGTTATCCTCTTAGAAAAAGCTATCCTCTACACGGAGATGAGGCAGCTCAATGGTATGAAGTGGATAAGATTTTTGGTAAAGAGTATAGAGAGATTATCGGGCCTGAGCAAAGAGATGCGGCAAGAGTTGATGTTGAAGATACTATAAACTTTGCAAGAATTAAACATGAGGTGCCAAAAGGTGCTCCATATGATAGCGAGCCTATAAAAATAGATACATTCAATGAAGACGCGCCTTTAGTAGAAACATTTGATCTTAAAAAGTCAAAAATCGTTAGCAGAGACAGATAGGAGCTTATAAATGCAGCAAAGAAACAGATTAGAACCCTTTTTTGAAAACCTGGTTTTTGATAGAGACGACAACACAATGGTTATAAATTTTGGTCCTCAGCATCCTTCCGCTCACGGCCAGCTTAGGCTGATTTTGGAGCTTGACGGCGAACAGGTTGTAAAAGCTGTGCCAGATATTGGGTATCTTCATAGGGGAATGGAGAAAATGGGCGAAAATATGATATATAACGAATTTTTGCCCACAACCGACAGAATGGATTATATCGCGGCAACATCAAACAACTACGCTTTCGCTTTGGCTGTTGAGAGGCTTCTTGGCATAGAAGATAAGGTTCCAAGACGAGCTAAAGTTATAAGAACGATGCTTTTAGAGTTAAATAGGATAATATCCCATCTTTTTTGGCTTGCGACACACGCCCTTGATGTTGGAGCTATGAGTGTATTTTTATACTGTTTTAGAGAACGTGAATATGCAATGGATTTAATGGAAGATTATTGCGGCGCAAGATTAACCCATAGTGCTGTAAGAATCGGGGGCGTTCCTCTTGATCTTCCTTCTGGTTGGCTTGAGAAATTATCTCTGTTTTTAAATAACCTTCCAAGTCAGATCGAGCTTTATGAAGGATTGTTGACAGAAAACAGAATATGGAGGATGAGGTTAGAAAATGTGGGCGTAATCCCGCCGGAGATGGCAAAGAGTTGGGGATGTAGCGGCATAATGCTAAGAGGAAGCGGTATAAAATGGGATATAAGAAAAGAAGAGCCATATGAGCTATATGAAGAGCTTGATTTTGATATCCCAGTAACCGATAGATGCGACAGTTACGGAAGATATCTTTTATATATGGAAGAGATGAGACAAAGTATTAGGATTTTAAGACAGTTAATCCCTATGTATAAAGATACAGAGCCTCATCTTATGGCAAAAGTCCCTCAATATATTTCTGCATCTAAAGAGGATATTATGACGCAAAACTACTCTTTGATGCAACATTTTGTCCTTGTGACTCAAGGTATGAGACCTCCGGTTGGAGAGGTATATGTTCCAACAGAATCTCCAAAAGGGGAGCTTGGATTTTATATTAGAAGCGAGGGAGAGCCATATCCTTACAGATTAAAAATAAGAGCTCCAAGTTTTTGGCATACCGGAATTTTGCAAGATCTTCTTCCGGGACACTATTTGGCGGATGTTGTAACGATTATAGGATCTACAAATATAGTATTTGGAGAAATTGATAGATAAATTTATCATTTTTCGCCGATAGATAAACCAATATAGAAGGAAAATATATGGTTAGATACGATTTGAGACATTTAAAAGATAACTTTTACGATAGAATGATGGAGCTTTTGGAAAATGAGGTAAAACCCGGCGAAGTTGCTATATTTTTGTTTGAAATTGGAGATTTTTCTCCTATTCAAAAAAGCGCAGATTTAATAAAAGAAGCTGGACATGAACTTTTAAATTCGCTGAAGTTCAATCAAGTTGATTGGACTATAGTAGTTAGAAAAAAATCTTAAAAAGGTCAAATTGTGAGCAGAGTCTATTTTTCTTGTTGGCGAGACGAGTTTATCGACAACAGAGGAAAAGAAAAAGAGGAGTGGCAAGAGTCGTCCTATAACTTTCCTCAAAATTATAATATCGATATAAATTCAAAAGCGTTCATAGGATGGGACGGCTTTGCGCTTTTTGAAGAGGATGTGGATGTAGTAAAATTGGCCGCCGAGTATGCAAAACAGTATCAGCTATATTCCGAAGCCTGCGGAAGATGCGCTCCGGGAAGGTGGGGAGGAAGAATCTTATATGATCTATTTGACAAAATAGCCAGAGGCGAAGGGGAGTTTAGCGATGTAGAACATCTAAAAGAGGTTTCCAAAACAATGATGCAAACAAGCAAGTGCGAAATAGGAAGAACGGTTCCAAAACCACTTTTGGATATTTTAGAACATTTTGAAGATGATATAAAAGATCTTATTGAAAACAAAAAAAGATCTCCCCATTATGATAAAGATATAAATTATATCGCAAAAGTTACGGCACCATGTATGGACGCATGTCCTGCCCATGTGGATATTCCAGCTTATATTGAGGGTGTTAGGGATTTAAGATTTGACGATAGTTTGCAAGCCACAAGAAAAACTATGCCCCTTGCTCACACCTGTGGTAGAGTTTGCCCTCATCCTTGCGAAGATGCCTGTAGAAGGGCAAATTTAGATGAACCAATCTCTATAATGGAACTAAAAAGAATAGGTGCCGATTTTGAGGATGACCATTCACTTTTTTGGCTCCATCCAAAAAAGCAAAAGCCTCTAAACGGTAAAAAAGTTGCCATTATTGGTGCAGGGCCTGCCGGATTGACGGGAGCTTACTATCTTGCTTTAGAGGGTGTTGCTTGCGATGTTTATGAAGAACTTCCCGTTTTGGGCGGCGAAGTTGCCGTTGGGGTTCCAGAATATAGAATGCCTATAGAAAAATATAACAAAGATATAGAAGCTGTTGCTTCTTTAGAGGGTGTGAAATTTATTACAGGTAAAAGAGTAACCGCAGATGATATGAGAAGATTTGAAAAAGAGTATGACGCCATTTTGGTAGCAACCGGGACAAGAATCTCAAAAAAAGTTAGAGCCAAAAATGAAAGAGATGAGATAAAAGGTTATTGGCCAGCAATTAACTTTTTAGATTGCGTAAATTTATACGTAAAATATGGGATTACAGTTCCAAAAGAGATTCAAGAGCAGCAGATGCTTGATAAAGATTATGTTGATTTAACTGGAAAAACTTTGGTTTGCGTAGGAGGGGGCTTTACCTCTATGGATGTTGTAAGATGCGCCGTTAGGGCAAATGCTAAAAAAGTTATTATGCTATATCGTAGAGATGAGGCTACTATTATTAGAAATACTACCTATGAAGAGTATCATGAGGCTGTAGAAGAGGGAGTTGAATTTATATTTTATTCTGCGGTAGAAGAGATAATCACCGACGAAAACGATGTTTTAAAAAAACTAAAAGTCAATAGATTTGAGCTTGTGCCAGATCCTGAAGGAGGAAGGCCAAAACTTGTTAAGATTGAAGGTGCCGATTTTGAGATAGAGTGCGATTATTTGGTGCCGGCCGTTAGTCAAAGTGCGGATCTCTCTTTGCTTCCAGAAGAGTGGGAGATAGAGATGACAAGCTGGGGAACTATAAAAACCGATGGAAAAACCTATATGACTTCAAGAAAAGGGATTTTTGCAGCAGGTGATTGCGAATATGGTCCTATGACTATAGTTAACGCCGTAGGACAGGCAAAAAGGGCGGCATCGGTTATAAGCAGATATGTCCATACAAAAGAGGTTACTTTAACAGATGAAGAGATAATGGAAGATCATTTAAGAAACTTAAAAGTTTATGATAAAAAAGAGAAAATCACTGGTTGGCTACCAGGTTTGCCAAGAGTGGTTAGCGAAAAACTTACGGTAGATGAGAGAAAAGATAATAATAAAGAGGTAAATTTAGGGTTTACGCAAGAGGAGGCTATAGCCGAGGCCGAAAGATGCATGAGATGCTATTATATTGCGATGGTCGCAATTTAGGGGTTGGTTGATGATAAAGTTTTATATAAATGATAAAGAGGTTACAGCAAAAAAAGGTGAAACAATACTGCAAGTAGCAAGAAGAGAAGGGATCTATATCCCTACTATGTGCTATTTGCCAAAAGTTAAACCTATAGAATCATGCCGTCTTTGCGTTGTAGAAGTTGAAGGCGTAGATGGGTTTGTTCTTAGCTGCCAAACTCCGCCTACCCCAGATATTAAGGTTAAAACTGACTCCAACGAACTTTTTGTCCATAGACAAAACATAATGAAACTTTATGACGTAAACCACCCTTTAGAGTGTGGAGTATGCGATAAGAGCGGCGAATGTGATCTGCAAAACAAAACTCTTGAGTTTATGGTAAATTCCCAGGAGTTCACAGCTAAAGATCAAAATAGAATAATCAAAGATTGGAAATATATTCAATATGATCCTTCATTATGTATCTTATGCGAAAAATGCGTTCATGTTTGTAATGAAGTGATTGGAGATGATGCTATAGAGATTGAGTATGGGGGATATAAATCTCACATAATTCCAAAAGATGCACCAACGCTTGATTGCACCTTTTGTGGAGAGTGTATAGCGGTTTGCCCTGTGGGAGCTTTAATAAGCAAAGATTTTCAATATAGCGCAAATGCATGGGAGCTTCAAAGAATTCCAGCTTCATGTGCTCACTGTAGTGCCGCGTGCCATCTATATTATGAAGTAAAACATAGCTCTATTAACGATCCAAAACCAAAGATTTATAGAGTAAAAAATGAGTATGAGTTTGCTACTCTTTGTGGGGCCGGAAGGTTTGGGTATGATTTTGAAAACAGGGCCAAAAAGGATGAAA
>NZ_CEXZHP010000035.1:0-10827 GCF_982775275.1 Nitrosophilus sp. | reverse complement strand
TCATGCATAGTAAAAATAGGATCATAAATATAACCTACCATTATTATTCCCCTAAAGAAAATTTTATCACAGGATATATCCAACCCTCTTTTTTTATTTTATCATTAATTGGATAAATAGTATTGCTTTTTATTATTTCATAACCACCATATGCTGCAAGCAAAGCATCAAAAAAATGGTCATTTTTAAAAAAAATATCTTTAAAACTTGTAATTTTTAATTTTTTTAAAATATTATTTTTACTATTTTTATAATCTTTTTTACATAAAAACTCCCCAATCTGCCTTGGAAAAACTTCAAATACCGCTATTTTTTTATCATTGACATATACAAAATCTCCATCATAATTCAAATCTCTTAAAAGCCTTATGGTCCTTGCTGTTACTCTACCTATCCTATCACCAGCTGGCGGCATTGGTTTTATGCCAAATTTCTTAAATATAAAATAGTCTGTATATCTATATAGATACGGATTTGATATCTCTTTTTCCTCTTCTCTTTTTAATGTTTTAAAATCTTTATCACATAAAACTGCCGGGATAGAAAATGGAGAGTCAATTGTCAATATATCAAAAGATAAGCTTTTAATAATTTTTAAAAGATAATCATTGCATTCGATATAACTTTTATGCTTTGGCTCTAAAAAAGGTTCTTTTAAAAATTTGATTTTTTTATCTATTTCACAATAAACAAATGCACTATTGCTACTAAAACATCCGCCTAAATCTATTCCTAAAATTTTCATTTTGATAATTTTATTTTTAGTAACTCTTTACCTTTTTCGACTCCTGGCTGATTGTATGCATCTATTTTAAACATAGCAGCAACTGCGGAAGTTAAAAGCTCAAAATAGTATATAAGATATCCGGCGCTTTTTTCGTTTAGTTCGTTTATCTCTATCAAATCTACAGGCACACCTGCTTGGATAACACTCTCAATTGTTGCGTCGCATTGAGTATTTATAATCGTTTGAAATCTTCTACCATTAACGAAATCGGTCACTTCTAAATATGGAAGAGAAATATGAGGAACTGTAATTGGTAGTTCAAAATTTTTAAGCTTTAAAAAGGTAACACTTTTATCTTTTGGACCATCAACAATAAGCTGTAAAAAAGAGTGCTGATCAATTGAGCCTATAAGTCCTATGGGGGTTAGCCCTACCCTTTTGTTATCAGCATCCCTTTTTCCAAGACTTTCTCCCCAAAGCTGTATATACCATTTATTAAAAGCTTCAAACATTGAAGAGTAAGAAAAAAGAATATTTATATTTATTTTATTTGAGTTTGAATAGTAAAAATATGCTTTTTTAAACATTAAAAGATTGATTTTTTCTTTTAAAAACTCCTCTCTCATTAAATTTGCGCCTTTTAACAACTCTTTTATATCATAACCTAAAATCGCAAGAGGGAAAAGACCTACAGGACTTAAAACCGAAAATCTACCTCCAACATTTTTTGGAATATAAAAAACCTTCCAACCTTTCTCTAAAGAGAGTTTATCAAGAGGTGAGTTTTTATCTGTAATTATGGCAATTTTTTTCTCGATATCGAGTCCTTTGATAGGATCTTGCATTAAAGAAAAAATATATTTTGTTATAGAAATTGTCTCTATCGTAGTTCCAGATTTTGAAATAATTATTATAAAAGCTTTTGAGAGATCTATATTTTTAATACTATTTATTAGATACAATGGATCTAAATTTTCTAAAAAATGGATATTTATGATGTTTCTGTTATGGCTAAATTTCAAAAGAGTATCGATAGCTCTAGTTCCAAGAGAGGAGCCCCCTATACCAATAACTACAAGATCTTTTATTAGATTGTGCGATAGATACTCGTTTGTGGCTATAAAATCATAAATTTCGTCTATTACTTCTTCTTGATTTATAGGTAGATCATAATAGCCGCTAATTCCAGTTTGCATCTCTAAAAGCATTCTATCATATGCCTCTTTTATCTTCAAAGTCGCGTTTTTGTCTTGATCGACTTCAAAAAAAAGCGTTTTTTGAATCATTCTTTTTCCTTTATTATCTGTGCGATAGCTTTACAAAAAGTTTTGCTATCGTTTATACATTCGCTTACAATAAACTCTTTAAATCCCAGCTTTTTAGATAACTCTTTATATTCGATATGAAGTTCAAAAAGAGTTTCGGAGTTATCTAAAATAAAAGATATCGGATATATTATAACCTTTTTATTTTCTATGTTTTTTAGTTTTTCATCTAAACTTGGCTCGAGCCATTTTACAGGGCCAAGTTTTGATTGATAAGCTAAATGGATATCGTTAAAAACAATTCCTCTATCTTTTAGCATATTTTTTAATATTTTTACATTATCTTCAACTTCAAATTTATATGGGTCTCCTTTTTGGATTATCTTTTTAGGTAGAGAGTGAGCGCTAAAAATCAGATCATACTCTTTTGGGTCTTTTTTATTTAGCGCTAAGATTATTTTTTCTATTACAGCTTCGTTATATAACCTATTTTCGTAAAAATTTGCAATATCAAAAAATCTTGCATGATAACCGTAACCTTTAGCACTATTATAAAAATCTTCCAGCGAAGATTTTACGGTGGTTTTTGAATAATGTGGATATAAAGGAAATAAAAAAACCTCTCTTATATTTTTAGCAATAAGCTCTTTTATTACATCCTTTGCAAAAGGCGGAGTATATCTCATAGCATAAGTTATATAATGATCTGGCAAAAACTCTTTTAGATTTTTTATTAATTTTTGAGTATAAAAGTTTAATGGGCTTTTCCCCCCAAGCTTTTCATAATTTGCCTTTGCTTCTTCTTTTCTGGAAGTTGTAATCATATATGCTACAAATTTTCTAAAAAGGCTATTTTTGATAGGTATTATATTTGGGTCATTGAACATATTTTTTAAAAAAATCTCCACCTCTTCTAAATCGTTTGGCCCTCCCATATTTAGCAATACCAAAGCTTTCACGCAATTTCCTTTTTTATATATCTAAAAAATATTCTATCAATATTTAGCTCTTTTTCAATAACCTTGTTTTCAAATATAAAATCTACAAGTTTTTTTGCCATAAAAGAGCCAAACACAAACCCTCTGCCTCCCAATCCGCCGATTATGTATAGATTTTTTACTCTTATTAGATCATTTGGATCTATTTTTTTACCTTTTAAAAGAATAGGATATTTATCAATGGACCTATCTATATCGATAACTTCTCCAATAACCGGCAAGTGATCGTATATACTTGCTCTAACCCCGCAATATAGCGCCAATATCTTTAGTTTTTTAAAATCTACCATTTTTTTTGCTTCATCCATCAAAAATGAGTTTGGTTTAGCCGGACATTGAATACTATCTACTCTGGTATGAGTAGCACCTATAATAATCTTATTTTTAATTTTAGAAGATATTGAAACTCTTTTATGCACAGAATATGGTAGATCAATATCGCTATCAACATCAAATCTAAATCCGGCAACTTTTGAGTATTTTAAAAATTTAGGCAATAACTCTTCCCAAGCTCCCGTGGCCAAAATAACCGATTTTCCTTTTATATTATCTACATAAAAAATATCTTTTATCTTTTTAATATTTTCAACTTTTTTATTTATTACCTTTATATCTTTTAAAAGAGTTTCGCAAACCTCTTTTGCATCTACCAAACCGGCCTCTTTAAAAAAAAGACCTCCATATTTTTTGGCATAATCTTTTAACTCTTTTAGATCGCTTGCTTTTTTCTCCTCAAAATCCACATCCAAAAATTTTTTATACTCTTGGAATTTTTTAGCGTCATCTTCATCTTTTGGAAGTCTTAAAATACCTGTTTGATAAAAAAGATCTTTATTTTTATAAAAATCGACGCTAAATTTAAAAGCTTGGTTTGTATATCTTTGTAATACTCCACCTCGCCCAAGCCTTACAGAAACAAAAGCGCCCGCTGCATTACTGGCACCTTTTGCTATGCCAAACATATCTAAAACAGCTACATTAGCGCCTTTTTTATTTAAAAAATAGGCCATATGAGCCCCGGCACTTCCGGCCCCAACAATTATAAAATCATAAATCACAAAAAACCTTATATGGATATCTCTTTAATATCGGCTATACTTCTAAAAGCTTTATAGATAGAAGCTATTAAATTTTTTCTATTAGATCTTATTTTTTCATCGTCTACGTTAACTAAAACATGATCAAAAAATTTATCAATATCCTCTTTTAAGCCAAAAAGAGCATCAAGTTTTGATTCATAATCTTCATACTCTTTTTTTACAACCTCATTAAATCTATCATATAACTTTTTTTCATACTCACTCTCAAATAATCTTTCATCAACTAAAAGCTCGCTTTCTATATCAACATCTTTAACGATATTTGCAACCCTTTTAAATGTCACAAAAACCTCTTTAAAATCATCGCTTTGAACAATCTCATTAACAGCTTTTATTTTTTTGGAAATTTCTACAAGATCTCTTTCTTTGCTCTCAATTACCGCTTTTATAATAGAAGGATTAACATCAAAAAATTGATAAATTCTCTCTATAAAAAACTCCTCAAGATTTCTTGTATCAAAATCTTTATACTCATCTTTTATCTCATTAAAAATTTTAGAGATATCAAAAGGTATCTGTTCGTTTAAAACTATTCTTATTATCCCGGTCGCAGCTCTTCTTAATCCAAAAGGATCTTTTGATCCACTTGGAATCTTTCCAATGCTAAAAAGAGCCATCAAAGTATCAAGTTTTGTTGAAATTGAAACTATTGAGCTAAAAAGATTTGATGGAAGTTCGCTATCTTCACCTTTAGGAAGATACTGCTCTTTTATCGATAAAGCCACCAGTTCGTCTTCTCCTTGCACTAAAGCATAATAATACCCCATAATCCCCTGCAATTCGGTAAATTCATAAACCATCTGCGATAAAAGATCTGCTTTTGAGACCATTATGGCTCTATCTATCAAAGCTTTTAATTCCCCCTCGGTTAAAGAGGTTTGAGATATCAGTAAATTTTTATATTTTTCAAAAAGATTTAAAGCAATCTTTAACTCTCTTATCTCTTTATCAAATAAGCTTCCAAGCTCATCCATAAAAACTACATCTTTTAAACCTTCAATATCAAGACCATTTTTTATATCGTTTTCCCAAAAAAACAGTGCATCTGAAAGTCTTGCTCTAAGAACTCTTTCGTTACCTTCTATTACCAAAGAAAAATCATCCGTTTTTGCGTTTGAGACAACAATAAAACCGTTATATAAATCATCTTTTTTAAAAACCGGAAAATATCTTTGATGCTCTTTCATACTGGTAATAATAACCTCGGGGGGAAGTTTTAAAAAATCTTTATCAAACCCTCCTAATAGAGCTGTTGGATACTCAGTAATTGCAACTATCTCTTTTAAAAGTTCTTCATCTTTTTCAACTGCTATATTTTTTTCTTTTTCTATATTTTTTATTTCATTTAAAATCTTTTCTTCTCTTTTATCCGGATATATAATAACCCCGCCCGTTTTTAGTTTTTCAAAAAAATCCTTTTGATCTTTGATATATACTTTATCCAAACTTACGCTTCTGTGAACATATGTATAGTTGGAGGAGATTACGGAAAATATATCATAATTTAAAAATTTCTCTCCAAAATTCACAACAGCCCATCTAATAGGCCTTATAAAACTATCTTCATTTTCCCATCTCATAGATCTGCCAAAATCCAATCTTTTTAGCCAACTATTTATCATATTAGCCAAAAGCTCTTCACTATTTTTACCTTCTATCTTTTTCTCAAAATACAAAACCTCTTTGGCATCTTTTTTTACTCTTTTTAGATCTTTTATATCAACCCCACACTTTTTAGCAAAACCGATAGCGGCTTTTGTGGGCTCATTATCTTTAAAAGCTATTTCAACAGGTGGACCATAAAGCTTTTGTATAGTATCTGGCTGAGATAGTGGAAATTCTGGATGCCATAATATAAGCCTTCTTGGAGTATAAAAAAATTCAAACTCGCAAAGTAGTGAATTCTCTTCCAAAATTTTTTCCCATTTTATTTCTATATTTGGTAGCTCTTTTAAAAAAGGAATAGCAGGTAGTTCTTCGACTCCTATCTCTATTAAAAGCGGTTTTAGCATTTTTATCCTTTTAAAATTTCAATTTTTAAATTTTCATTTTTAAATTTCTTAAAATCCTTATCAAAAGTTAAAATCTTTTTGCAATATTTAGTAGCAATTACAAAATGAATTGTATCATTTATATTTTTACACCTTTTTAATTTTTTGCATATTAAAAAAGCTTCATTAATAACTTTTTTATCAATCTCTATATTTACAAAATTTAAAAAAAATTCTACTTTTTCATATTGCTCATCTAAAATATTCAATTTTGATAATATAAAAATATATTCAATAATTACAAGAGGAGATATAAAAAACTCCCTATTTTTTATAGCTTCAAATATTTTTTCTCTTGAAATTTGCAATTTTTTTTCATCTTGGTCAATTGAAAAGTAAACTAATACATTTGTATCAAAATATATCACAATTTACCTCATTTTCAATTTTTAAAATATCAATATTCTTATCAACTTTTGAAACTTTTTTACTAATATTTTCTAATCTTTCAAGAACTCTTTTCATATCTAAATCTTGTTTTGAAATATACTCTTTTAAAGCCTCTTTAATTATTTTGGATTTGCTTTTTTTTAACTGTTTTGATAATAAATTTAGCTTCACTTCAATATCTTTATCAAGTCTAACGCTTATCATTATCCCTCCTATTATGGGATCAAAACCTGTTTTTTGCTATTTTACATATTGTATCACAATACGTAATACAATGTCAATTTAAAGCAATTAAAAATTTCATTTATCATCTTCCCCTCTTTTATGATGCCCCTTTTGATGGTGATAACCAACAATTAGCCATATCATAAACAGAACAAAAAGCGCAACTACAACAAAATCTATAATCTCTTTCATATATATCCTTAAAAATTACTCTTTGCAAAAATTTTTTATATTTTGTTTTATCCCTTCATATAAGATTATTCCAACACTTACAGATAGATTTAGACTTCTTCCGCTTTTGCACATAGGTATAGTTATAGCGTTTTGCCAATTTTTTTCCATAAACTCCATTGGGAGTCCTTTGGTTTCGCTTCCAAATATCAAAAAATCCCCTTTTTCAAATTTAACTTCAAAATATGGCTTTTTTGATTTTGTAGTGGCGAAAAAAAATCTATCAATTTTTTCTCCATTCTCTTTTAAAAAATCCTCTAAACTTTCCCAAACAACCAAATCAAGCTTTTCCCAATAATCCAACCCTGCCCTTTTAACCGCTTTTTCGCTTATGTCAAATCCTAAAGGTTTTATTAGATGCAAAGTTGAGTTTGTGTTTACGCAAAGTCTGCCTATATTTCCAGTATTTGGCGGGATTTGAGGATTTACCAAAACTATGTTAAACATAGACTATCCTAAATCAAAAAATAACCGTTTTATTTGCATAAACAAAAATTCTATCTTCAATAGCAAGTTTTAGAGCTCTTGCCAATACAACTTTTTCAACGTCTCTACCGGCATTTCTCATATCTTGCCATGAGTAGGTATGATCTACGTGAATAACATCTTGAGCAATAATTGGACCTTCATCTAAGTTATTATTTACAAAATGAGCGGTTGCTCCAATAATTTTTACTCCTCTATTAAACGCTTGTTTATAAGGGTTGGCTCCTATGAAAGCCGGTAAAAAAGAGTGATGAATATTGATGATTTTATTTTCATATTTTTCTACAAACTCAGGAGTCAAAATCCTCATATACTTTGCTAAAACTATATAATCGATACTATCAAACATCTCAAGTAGATTTAAAATTTTCTCTTCATGTTCGCTTCTTTGCAAAGAGTCGTGGGGCACATGAAAATATTCAATTCCAAACTTTTCTACAAGTGGCCTTAAAATATCATAGTTTGAGATAACTGCCAAAATATCCGCTTCAAGCTCTCCATCATAATGTCTTATTAAAATATCTCCTAAAACGTGAGACTCTTTTGTAGCCATTAAGACTATCTTCTTTTTTTTGGGCTCCACTATTTTTATATTTGCTCCTTTTGGCAGTTGAGAGCTTAAAGAAAGATATAGATTATCTTTATCGATTTTACCGCTTACTTCACTTCTCATAAAAAATTTCCCATTTATCTCATCAACAAATTCGTCATTTTTTTCTATATTAAGATCATTTTCAAAAAAGACTTTCGATATTTTATAAACAAGCCCTTTTTCATCTTTTGAATCTATTAAAACTCTATAATTTTTCATATCCTTCCTTTATAAAGCTCTTTAATCTTTTTTAATCTTCTTCTTCTAAGTTCCTCTCCAAGCTCTTTTCCGCTAAAACCCTCTTTTAATAGATCTTTTGCAAAAACTCCCCCATCAAAACTTTTTTCCCATATATCAAATTTTTTGGCTCTTTTTTTTACATCTTTTTTATAGTTTCCAAGCCATCTATTTATAGGATACAACATCGAAAGCGCTACCAAAAACCTATCTGTTCTATTTTTTGGTATAAATTTTTGTTTTCTAAAAATTTTATAATATTCGTTGGGTGTTTGTAAAATATCCAAAAAATAGTTGTAGTTTTTGTGCAAATTTTTTGAAATTATAAATAAAAAATAAAATTTATAGATATCTTTTTCAAAAAAATCTCTATTTTTAACAAGCTCAAAAGCGCTTTTGTAAAAAAAAGCTTTATTTACGGATATTTTAAAAATCTTTTGCCAAATTTTTAGCGCCAAAAGATAATAAAGCCCATAATGTAAAAATTTTCCTTTAAACATCTTTTCAAATTCCCAAAATATCCTTTCTTTGCTTAGATCGTTTAAATCTATCTTTTTCATTATCATACATGATCTATCTTCTATCTTATACCCAAATCTTGCGCTAAATTGCATACCTCTTAAAACTCTTAAACTATCCTCTTTAAATTTTGTTTCATCTATAATAGAGATTTTTTTATTGAAAATATCCTCTATTCCTCCCCAAAAATCAAGAATCTTTCCAGTAAAAACGTTTAACATTAAAGCGTTCATTTTAAAATCTCTTCTAATGCTTGCTTCTTTTTCATCTTTTGCCAATTTTACCCTAAAGCCTCTATGCCCTTCATTTACTTTACTCTCCACCCTTGGAAGGGAAATATCGATATTTTCTTTATATTTGTATACAAAAAAACTTTTCCCTACTCCTTTTGCGCCTATTTTTTCCATAATTTTTTCAAAAATTTGTGGCTCTATCGAATAAACTTCTATATCCAAGTCCACTATATCAAGATCTTCTTTTTGGAACCTTTTTCTTATCATATCTCTAACGGCACCGCCAACAAGATAGACTCTTGAAGTATAAGGAGAAAAAATCTTTTTTAAAAAATGTAGTTCATTTTGAAGTTTTTTGGGTAGAAGTTTTTCAAAATCGGGGAAAAGATCCCCATGTTCAATCTTGTGACGCATATTGAGCTATTAATGATCCCATCTCATTTGTAGTTACTATCTCTTTAGCGTCAAAACTGCTGATGTCTTTTGTTCTGTAACCCTCTTTTAATACCTGTTTTATCGCGTTATCTATCCTATCAGCGGCTTTTTCTTCTCCAAGTTTATATCTTAGCATCATGCTCGCACTCGCAATCGTAGCTATAGGATTTGCTATACCTTGACCGGCAATATCCGGCGCGCTTCCGTGAATAGGCTCAAATAGAGCATATTTTTCTCCAATACTCGCACTTGGCAAAAGACCTATCGATCCGCTCAACATACTCGCTTCATCGCTTAAAATATCTCCAAAAATATTTCCAGTTAAAATAACATCAAACTGTTTAGGATCACGTATTAGTTGCATAGCCGCGTTATCTACATACATATGCTCTAAGGTAACGCCAGGATATTCTTTTGAAACTTCCTCAACGGTCTCTCTCCAAAGCTGACTAACCTCCAATACGTTTGCTTTATCAACCGAAGTTACCCTGTTTTTTCTTTTTTTTGCGCTTTCAAAAGCAACTTTTGCTATTCTTACAATCTCATCTTTAGTATATACCATCGTATTATATGCTCTATCTTTTTCCAACGCCCTTGGCTTGCCAAAATAAATACCCCCAATAAGCTCCCTTACAACCATAAGATCTACGCCTTTTATGACATCCGGTTTTAACGTGCTTGCGTTTATCAACTCATCATATACGATAACAGGCCTTAAATTTGCAAAAACTCCAAGGGCTTTTCTAAATCTCAAAAGTCCGCTTTCTGGTCTTTTATCTCTTGGAAGATTATCCCATTTCTCTCCGCCTATAGCGCCAAAAAGTATCGCATCGGCGTTTTTTGCCCCTTCAATGGTTTCTTCCGGCAGAGGATCACCATAAACATCATATGCCGCTCCTCCCATTAGATACTCTTTATAAGAGAGTTCAAATCCCTCTTTTACGCTTACCGCGTCCAATACTTTAATCGCTTCGTCAACTATCTCAGGGCCTATCCCATCGCCTTTAATAACGGCAATTTTATATTTTCTCATTACTCCTCCAAAATTAGTCATCAAAATTGGGAATTTGGAATTTGGAATTAGTAAATTTCATTCTATTTTCCCACTTTCTAACTTTTTCACTTTCTAACTATAAAATTAACCACTCAACCACTCAACCACTCAACTATTTTAACCAACCGCAAACTTGCTTCGCTTCACTCACCTTCGTTTGCTTCAAGGTAAACTGGCTGTTCCTATGTTCGCCACTAAATTCCTTGAATTTAGGACTCACATATAGTAACAGCCTTCGCTCGGGCACGGGAGAGCCGTTAAAAAATCGTAAACTGCTTTACGAT
>NZ_CEXZHP010000034.1:0-10866 GCF_982775275.1 Nitrosophilus sp. | reverse complement strand
GGATCTATTATGCCGGCATATAAACATATGTTCACAAACGTTGCTGATCTAGAGACCGCTTATGCGGAAGCTTTAACAGTTAAAAAAGTATTTAACGTTCCTTATGATGTTGATATTGATGGAGATGGAAAAGTAGATGTTCCTCTTGGATCATTTGAAGAGGCTAAAAAAAGAGCTCTTGAGTATGCTTTAAAAGTTGCCAAAGAGACAAAAAGAGAAGATTTGGTTAATATGGTAAAAGAGGGTAAAGTCCCTGAGATAGTAGCGCTTATTGCATATCTAAATAGGCTGAAATAAGAATGGATTTAAGAGAGATACAAGGTTATCTATATTTCTTTTTCATAATTTTATTAACTTTTATACTTTATGGATATATAGTCCATCTGTATAGAAGTGAAAAGAAGGGGGAAAGGGATTATGAAAAATATGGAAAAATGGCTTTGGACGATGAGTTAACCTCCAAGCCGATTGAGCCTTTGGAAAATGATGATGCAAAAGAAAAAAAGGAGCAGTAAATGAATTGGTTAAGCGATAATGTAAACCAGTTGGCCTTACTTGGTGCTGCTGCCATTTTGATCTTAACGATCGGGGTTGCCGCTAAATATTTTAAAGATATTAAAGAGGGTAAGGCAGAAGGTGAGTTAAAAGAGGAAAACTGGGACGGAATTGGCGAATATAAAAATAACTCACCTATAGGATGGTCTTTAGCATTTGTAGGGACAATTATTTGGGGTGTATGGTATTGGTTGGTTGGATACCCGTTAAACGCGTATTCGCAAATTGGCGAATATAATGAAGAGGTTGCTGCGCATACCGCAAGATTTGAGAGCAAATGGGCAAATCCAACAAAAGAAGATCTTCTTGGTATGGGAGAGGGTGTATATCTTGTTCAATGTTCACCATGTCATGGAATTGACGCTACAGGAATTGAAGGAAAAGCTCAGGATTTGACAAAAAGACTTTTAAAAAATAGCGTTCTTGCCGTTATTGAGCAAGGCTCGGCTGCTCTTGGCGATAAAGTAATGGATGGCACAGGAAGATTTGGATATCAAATGGGAGAGATGCCTCCTGGTCTTGTTAGCGGCGATGATGCCGAGGCGGTTGCTGAGTATGTTGCAAATGGATTTAAAGGTAACGAAAAAGGTGCTCAAGTTTACGCTAATACATGCGCAAGTTGCCATGGGCCTGACGGAACCGGTATGGGTGGAATGGCTCCTAACCTAAAAGAGTATGATGATAAAATAATTCAAGCGGTTTTAGAGCATGGAAAACAATCTGTCATTGGAACTATGCCAAGTTTTAAAGGAAGATTGACAGCCGTTCAGCAAAAAGCCGTTGCTACATATATTCGTAGCTTAAGCGAATAAGGAGAGTGGTATGAACGAAAATAGATCGCTTTTTAGTTTACACGGATTAACAGGATATTTTATAGCTGTAGCCTTGCTACTATCTATACTTGCGTTTTTGACTACTGCGGCCATAAAAACGCAGAGCGCTACAGCTCATCAAGCATATGAGATAAAAAATCCTCAGGCAATAAAGATGTTTGGTTCTGATCTTGAAAATGAAAAGCAGGTTGTGATATATGGTTCACCTGTTGGGGGCGATACCCTTCATAAATACGAGTTTAAGCAAAAATAAGGAGCCGTCATGGTTGATAAATTGGAAGCTATTATTGGTTGGATGCTGCTAGGAATGGCAATAATTACTCTTTGGGCTGTTGCTACGCCTTTTCACGCATTTGTAGGCTAATGAAAAAAGTTTTAAAAATGGGGCTTTTTGCCCCAATTCTTCTTTTTTCTATCCTATCACAGCTTAACGCTTCGTTTATTTTAAAAAATGAGAATATTTTGCCAAAAAAAACTGCCGATAAAATAGAAGAGATGGGCTCAGAACTTCAAAAAAAGACTGGAGTTGGAGTATATTTAATAGCCGTTAAAGATTTAAACTCAACAGATATAATAGAGTATGAAAAAAATGTTTCAAAAAACTTAAAATCTCCTTTTATATTGCTTACTATATCATTAAATGATAAAAAAATAGATATTATTAATTCAAAAGAGTTAGATGATAAGTTTGATAAAGAGCAGATATTAAGCCCTTGGCCTTGGAGTGGGTCGATCTTGCCACTTTTAACGGCAAAAAGCAAAAATCCAAAAGCAAATGTTGAAGCCGCTCTTTTAAACGGATATGCTGATATTGTAGAGCAGATTGCATCTTCTTATAATGTTGAGCTAAAATCTGCTATAGGAAGCCAAAATAAAATAGTTTACGAAATATTAAAACTATTTTTTTATGGAATGCTTTTTATAATTTTTGTTAAATTTATCTATGGGAGAGTAAAAAAGAATGAGTAAAGTTGAGAAAAATTATTGGCCCCATTTTATTATCGCGCTTGTGCTATTTGCGGTTGTGCTTGGAGTTTGGACTATTAAAGCGGCAATGGACAATCCAGTAGAGCTTGATAACGCATATATGCTAAATTATCATATGGTTGACGAGGATATAAACGAGATCTTAAAAAGACAGCAAAACTTTGATAAAATTTATCAATTAGATCTTTTAACAAAAGATATAAATCTTGGCAAAAACGAGATTAAAATCTTGCTTAAAAATAAAAAAGGCAATTTGATAAAAAACGCTAAAATCGAGATTTTAGTAACAAGGCCCGATACTACAAAATATGATAAAAAAATTGAAGCGCATTATAATGATCCTTATTACGTTGCAGCTGTAGATCTAAATCTTGAGGGAAGATGGAATTTTGTTATAAAAACCAAAATCGATAAAGACGCGATAGGATTTAAAACATATAAACTCTCCACTTTAAAATGAAACTCATCGTTTTTCCTACATCAAGGGCTTTAAGATCTTATCAAGAAAATATCTTAAATAAAGACTCATTTTTACCAAAACTTTTAACCATAGAGGAGTTTGAAAAAAAGGCTATTTTTGTAAAAAATAGAGTTTTAGTTGATGAGGATACAAGGCTTATACTTCTAAAAAATGCCGCAAATTTTGAAGATTTTAAAAAACTTGGATTTAGCGAGGAGTTTTTCTCTTTTATTAAAAACAGTTCCTATTTTTTTAGATTTTTTGATGAACTCTCTTTAGAGGGAGTAAATATTAGTGAGCTCAAAAAATATGATGTTTACGAAGAGTTTTATGAACATTTGGAGATTTTGGAAAAATTATATGAAAGATATCTAAAAGAGTTAAATAAAAATCGATTTTACGATAAAACCATACTTCCCAAAATCTATGAAATAAACGAAAATTTTATAAGAGAGTTTGATAAGATTGAGATATATTTGGAAGGATTTTTAACAAGATTTGAGATAGAACTTTTTTTTAATATATCAAAGAAAAATTTGCTAAATGTCTATTTTAAAACAAATAGATACAATCTAAAAATGCAGGAAAGATTTTATGAGTATGGATTTGAGAAGTTTGAACAAGATTCCTATTATGAGCTTAATTTTTCAAAAAAAGTTGCAAAAAAAATAAAAGATCTTCCAAAAGATTTTGATATATCTTATCTTAGCGTATCTGATAGAATGCTTCAGATATTTTTTATAAAAAAGAAAATTTACGATTTTATAAAAAGCGGTATTAAGCCGGAAAATATCGCAATATTACTTCCAGATGAAAATTTTAAAGATAGTCTAAATCTATTTGATGAGATAAACAACCTAAATTTTGCGATGGGAATGGATTTTGAAAATAGTAGGTTTTTTAAAGGATTAAATCTCTTTTTAGAGATTTTATCAAAAGATCACATAAAATATCTTTATGAAACTAAAAGATTTGATATAAAAAATATATTGGATAAATGGTATGAAAAAAGGTTTGAAAAGATCAATTTTGAAACATTTGAAGAGTTAATTAGGGATTTTTATATTTTTATAGAAGAAAATCAAAAAGATATTGTCGAAGAGGAACTAAAGGATTTTAAATATATTTATCAATTTTTAGATCAATACAGTTTAAAAAAGAGGCTACAATTTTTTTTAAATAGATTAAAAAACAAAAAAATCGAAGATAGCGGCGGTGGAAAAATTACGGTTATTGGACCTCTTGAGAGTAGAGGTGTCTCATTTGACGGAGTAATAGTTGTTGATTTTAACGAAGATATTGTTCCAAAACCAAGTCAAAAAGATATCTTTTTAAACTCATATATAAGAAAAAAGAGCTCTTTGCCTACCAAGAAAGATAGAGAAAATTTGCAAAAATATTACTATTTTGAGCTTTTTAGAAATGCAAAAAAAGTTGCCATTTCCTTTGTTGAAAACGATACTCAATCAAAAAGTAGATTTTTAGAAGAGTTAGAGGTTAAAAAAGATAGTTTTTCAGAAGATGAGATAAAAAAGCTTTTTATAAAAGATTTTAATAAAAAATTTAAAGATGAAGAGATTGTTTTAGAGTATGATTTTAAGAGAGAAAAACTCTCTCCAAGTAGATTAAGAGATTTTTTGGAGTGCAAAAGAAGATATTTTTATAAATATATAAAAAAATTAAAGCCTTTTGAAATTCCATCAATAATGCCTATGGAAAATGAAATAGGCAACATACTTCATAAAATATTTTTTAAACTTATAAAAATAAAAATAGTTATCAAAATTTAGATAGATTAAAATCGGATTTTAAAAAATTGGCAACAAAAGAGATAGAGGATAAAAATCTATTTTTTAGACTAAATATAGATATATGGATAAAAAAGCTTGATCCTTTATTTGAAAATGAGATAAAAAGATTTGAAAACGGCTATAAAATCTATGCATTAGAGTTGGAGAGAGCGATTAATTATAAAGGATTTGTTTTATTTGGTAAAATCGATAGAATAGATTATAACGGCAAAAATTTCCAAATTATTGATTATAAAAGCTCAAAAATTGAAAATAAAATAGTCAAAGATTTAAAAAAAGTTTCAGATTTTCAGCTTGTCTTTTATTATCTTCTCTCAAAAAATTTAGGAGATATAGAGGGAGTTTATTATTATGATTTATATAGCGCTCAATTAAAAAAAGAGAATCAGCTAAATGAAAAAGTAGAGTATTTAACAAATATTTTAGATAGTTTAAATGAAAAAATCATAAATTTTGATAAATGCGATAATATAAACAATTGTCTATTTTGCCCCTATAAAATTATATGTAACAGATTTTAAAGGTCTTTGATGCAAAGATTGTTAGCTTATGAGGCCAGTGCCGGGACGGGAAAAACGTTTGCACTTGTGGTTAGATACTTAACTCTTCTTTTTTTAGATGTTAACCCCCAATCTATTTTAACTTTAACCTTTACAAACAAAAGCGCAAACGAGATGAGAGTTAGAATCGCAAATACCTTAAAAAATTTAAAAGATAGCGATGAGCTAGATTATATCGTTAAAAACAGCTCTTTATCTAAAGAGGAGATTTTAAAAAAGCAGCCAAAACTATATAAAAAATTTTTATCTTCAGATATTAAGATATCTACTATCGATAGTTTTTTTGCTTCAATTTTGAGAAAATTTGCAATGTATGCGCAAATAGATCCGGACTTTACCATATCTTCAAAAGAGGATATTCAAGAGACGTATCATAAATTTTTATATTTTTCCTTTCAATTAAATAAAGAAAAAAATCTTATCGAGCTTTCCCTTTTGCAAGAAAAAAGAGTAAAAGATATTTTTTCTCTTTTTGAGACTCTATATGAGAATATGGTTGATTATAAAATTGAAGCTGATTTTAGGGATTTTAGAAGGTATGAAAAAGAGGCAAAAAAATCTTTTTTAAAAATAAAAGATTTTATTTTACACTGTCCAAAAGCGTCAAATAGCGCAAAAAACGCCGTAAACAAAATCCAAAAAATTGATGATATATTAAAAGAGACCTGGTTTAAAAAAGAGTCTTTAAAGGAGTATGCATATTTTAAAAAATGTTTTGAAGATATTTTGGATAGCTATTTTTTTGATTTAAAAGCCGCTTTGAAATCTTATATCTTAATAAAAGAGGCTATATTTTTAGAAAATCTTTTTGAAATATATAAGATTTTTAAAAATAGCAAAAAAATATTAAAAAGAAAAAAAAACGCCCTAACTTTTAACGATATACAAAATTTTGCATACTATATCTTAAAAGAGAGAGTCGATAGGGATTTTTTATATTTTAGATTAGACTCAAAGATAGATCATCTTTTAATAGATGAATTTCAAGATACCTCTATAATCCAATATAAACTTTTAGAACCCTTTATAGAAGAGATAGTAGCCGGTAGCGGACAAAAAGAAAATAGAACTTTTTTTTACGTGGGCGATGTAAAACAGTCTATTTATAGATTTAGAGGAGGAGTAAAGGAGCTTTTTTATCATACCGCTAAGAAGTTTGGAGTTAATACGCAAGTTTTAAATATAAATTACAGAAGTGATAAAAATATAGTTGAATTTGTAAATAGAGTATTTGAGCCGGCCTATAAAGAGCTTTTTGGAAATTTTGCTATACAAAAAGCAAATAGCCAAAATGAAGGATATGTTGAGGTAAAAAGCTGCGAAGATATTTTAGAGGAGTTGGTTGATAGCGTAAAAGACTTTTTAAAAAAGGGAGTAAGTTTTGATGATATTGCGATTTTATGTTTTAAAAATGATGAGATTATAGAGGTTGAAAATATATTAAAAAATAGTATCGAAAATATTAGTATCGTAACCCAAAGCAGTTCAAAATTGATAAATCAAAAAGAGATAGTAGCGATAATTGAGTTTTTAAAATATATATATTTTAAAAAAGATATATTTAAAGAGGGATTTAAAAGTTTTTTTGAAATAGATGAGATAGATACTAAAAAATATGAAAATATAGAAGATGATCTTCCTTATCTTGTCAAAAAATTTTTAAAAGATTTTAATATCAATATCAATGAAAATATTTTGAGATTTTTGGAGGTTTTATCAAGATATAAAACTCTTGGGGATTTTATTTTTGAAAGTCACCTTATCGATGAAAATATCCCCGCAAAAAAGCAAAAAGGGGTTAAGATTTTAACTATTCATAAATCAAAAGGTTTAGAATTTAAAAATGTGATAGTTTTAGATAGGTTAAAAAGAGCAAAAGGGGATAGCTCTTTGTTGCTTTTTGATTTTGAAGGATTAGAGTGTAAAAGGGTTTTTTTTAAAAAAGAGGGCAAAGAAGTTATAGATGATGAGTATAAAAAGGCGCTTCTAAAAGAGAAACTCTACCAAAAAGAGGATCTCATAAACACTCTTTATGTGGCCTTTACAAGGGCAAAAAATTCCCTAACTATTTTAAAAAAGGATAAAAGCAGCGTGTTTGATATATTAAATCTTCAAGAAATAAAAATGGGAGAGATAAAGGTAGAAAAAAAAGAAAAAATTGAAAAAATAGAAAAAGATATAGATTTTTATGAAAAGTTTTACGGTCTTCAAAATAAAAAAACAAAAAATCAAAAAAATATAACTACCAAAGAGATAATGTTTGGTAACGCGCTTCATTATACGTTAGAGATGATGGATCTATTTGACAAAGACTCTTTAAAGGTTGCGATTTTTGCTTCAAAAAATAGATTTGGAAAATATCTTAATGAAAAAGATTTTTTAGATATAGAAAAAAGGGTATCAAATCTATTAAAAAATGATGATTTTCAACTTTTTATAAAAAATTCAAAACTCTATAAAGAGATAGCCCTTTCATATAAAAAAGAGATTAGACAAATCGATCTATTAATTGAAAAAAACCTTTTTAATATCGTAATAGATTATAAAAGTTCAAAAGAAAATATCAGCGAACATAAAAAGCAGATATCTTTATACAAAGAGGCGGTAGAAAAAATTACAAAAAAAGAGACTCAATCATTTTTATGTTATCTGCTTGAGGATAAAATAGAGATTATAAAAGTTTAGATAGCTTAAAAAAAACTAAATTTAAGCTGTTTTTAATAAAAAAATGAGTATCATCACACTCACTAAAAAGCTATAAAAGGTAGCAAAGATGAAATTTACAAGATCGATCAAACCAGAAGAGGTTAAAAGAGAGTGGATAGTAGTAGATGCCGAAGGTAAAACTTTTGGTAGAATTATCACACAAATCGCCACTTTACTTAGAGGAAAACATAAACCATACTATACGCCACATGTTGATTGCGGAGATTATGTTGTTGTTATAAACGCCTCAAAAGTAAACGTTAGCGGAAACAAACTTCAAAATAAGATGTATCATAGACATACCGGATATTTTGGTGGAGTTAAAAGCGAGAAGTTGGAGGATTTGCTAAAGAAAAATCCTGAAAAACTTTTTAAACTTGCAACTCGCGGTATGCTTCCAAAGACAAAACTTGGAAGAAAAATGCTAAAAAAACTAAAAGTATATGCCGGAAGTGAACATCCGCATACAGCTCAAGTAAAGGGATAATAGATGGCTAAAGTATATGCGACTGGAAAAAGAAAAACATCTGTAGCTAAAGTGTGGTTAAGCAATGGAAGCGGTAAAATTGTAGTAAACGGCATGAGCTTAGATGAGTGGCTTGGTGGACATGAGGCTATCAAAAAAAGAGTTAAGCTTCCTTTGGCGTTAACAAAAATGGAAGGTAGCGTAGATATAGTTGCTAAAACTCTTGGGGGCGGATATTCAGCTCAAGCAGACGCTCTAAAGCACGGCATTTCAAAAGCTTTGGTAGCATTTGATGAGACTCTTAGAGCCGTATTAAAACCACATGGACTTTTAACAAGAGATTCAAGAGTTGTAGAGAGAAAAAAATACGGAAAGCACAAAGCAAGAAGATCTCCACAATTCTCAAAAAGATAACATTTTTCGGGCTTTTGCCCGACTCCTTTTTACAAGGAAACTTTATGAAAAAATTTTTTCTTCTTTTACTACTTTTTTCAGGAATAGTCATGGCTCAATTGTTAGATCTATCACCAAGTGAAGTAGAGAATTTAAAAAAACAAAATGTTGTAATTATCGATATAAGAACCGCACCGGAATGGAAACAAACGGGTATTATAGAAGGAAGCAAATTAATCACTTTTTTTGATATGTATGGAAGATATGATATAGATAAATTTTTAAATGAGCTTTCAAAATATGTCCCTTCAAAAGAGACAAAATTTATACTCGTTTGCAGAACCGGAAGCAGGACAAAGACCGTTGGCGAATTTTTGGCAGATAGACTTGGATATAAAAATGTTATGCATCTAAAAGGCGGGATATACGCTTGGATTAGAGAAAATAGACCGGTGGTAAGTTATGGGGATTAGGAATTGGGGATTGGGAATTGGGAATTTGGAATTGGCGACATAAAAAAATAGATTCGGATAAATTTTTTATTTATAATGCATTCTAATTCCTAATTCCCAATCCCCAATTCCTATATTTCAAGGCTTATGATGAGAATTTTTATTATAATAACTTTTACAATTCTTTCGGTGTTTGCTTCAACTCTTCATCTCTCGATAAGTGCCAATCCAAGTAGAATAAATCCCATATTAGCCACAGATAGTGCAAGCGGTGAGATAGCAAGCTGGATATTTAACTCTTTGATAAAATATGATAAAAACGGAAAATTGGTAGGAGATCTTGCAAAAGATTATAAATTTTTAGACGATAAAACCCTGATTTTTAAACTAAGAGATAACGTATATTGGCATGATGGCGTTAAATTTAGTGCAAAAGATGTGCTTTTTACTTATAAAGTTATAACTTCAAAAAAAGTTTTTACTCCTTATGCTAGTGATTTTAGATATGTTAAAGATGTTAAAATTTTAGATGATTACACTATAAAAGTTACATATAAAAAACCCTATTTTAAAGCTTTGCATACATGGATGATCGGGGTTTTGCCAGAACATATTTTAAAAGATGAAAAAGATATTATGACAAGCAAATTCAATCAAAATCCAATAGGAACGGGGCCATATAGACTAAAGAAATTTAAAATTTCCGAAGATATAGTGCTTGTTGCCAATGAAAGATATTTTGAACATAAGCCGCATATAGAAAAAATCGTTTACCATTTTATTCCGGACCCTTCAACGCAATTTTTAATGCTAAAATCAAAAAAACTTGATGTGGGCTCTCTATCTCCTTTACAGTATGAAAGACAGATTGATGATGAGTTTAAAAATTATTATAAAATTATTGAGCAGATATCTCATGGATATACATATCTTGGGTTTAATCTTAGAAAAAAAAAGTTTCAAGATAAAAGAGTAAGAGAGGCATTAAGTTTAGCTATAGATAGAAAAGAGCTTGTAGATATCCTTTTTTTCTCTCACGGTAGAGTATGCACAGGCCCTTTTATGCCAAACAGTTTTGCTTTTAACGAAAAAGTAAAAGTTCCAAAAAAAGATCTAAAAAAGGCTAAAGAGCTGTTAAAAGAAGCGGGATATGATAAAAATAACCCTTTTGAATTTGAGATAGCAACAAACTCCAATAACTCAATAAGACTGTATGCAGCTCAAATATTGCAGCATCAGTTGTCTAAAATTGGCGTAAAAGTAAAAATAAAAGCTATGGAGTGGCAAGCTTTTTTAAACACGGTAGTTCATCCAAGAAACTTTGAAACTATACTTCTTGGATGGGGATTGGGGCTTACCCCCGATGCTTATCCTTTGTGGCATAGTAAGTCAGATAAACCCGGAGGATTCAATCTTGTTGGTTATCATAATAAAGAGGTTGATAAACTTATAGAAAGAGCTGAAAGCACGGTGGATATGAAAAAATTATCAAAAATTTATAAAAAGATATTTAAAATAATATCCGATGATCTTCCTTATCTTTTTTTATATATTCCCAACTCAATAACCGCTGTAAATAGAAAAATAAAAAATATAGAGCCTTCTATTATTGGAATATTTCATAATGAGATTGAGTGGATAAA